>JAHLFN010000074.1 GCA_018883725.1 Candidatus Fusobacterium pullicola
GTGTAGGACGCGTTGTATCCGAATTTAAGCCTTTGGAGAGTTATATCAAACGAAAGTAGCTTAGGCAAAATCGGACTTGTAGAAGAAGGAAATAAACAAATTTCTATATTTTTATAGATTTTTGGCAACGGAATTATGTTTATAAGAACAAGAAGACTTAGAACTTCTAAAACTCTAAGAGATATGGTAAGAAATGTAACTTTAAGTATAGATGAACTTATATACCCACTTTTTATTGAAGAGGGAGAAAATATCAAAGAAGAGATTACCTCTATGCCTGGTCAATATAGATTTTCTTTAGATAGAATAGATGAGGAATTAGAAGAACTTAAAAAATTAGGAATAAAATCTCTTCTACTTTTTGGAATTCCAAAAAAGAAAGATCCATTAGGTTCAGGAGCTTATGCTGAAGATGGAATTGTACAGGAAGCTATTAGACATGTTAAGAAAAACTTTCCAGAATTCTTAATTATAACTGATGTATGTATGTGTGAATACACATCTCATGGTCATTGTGGAATTCTAAGTAACTGTGATGTTCATAATGATGTTACAATTAAATAT
Source organism: Candidatus Fusobacterium pullicola (assembly GCA_018883725.1). Lineage (NCBI taxonomy): Bacteria > Fusobacteriati > Fusobacteriota > Fusobacteriia > Fusobacteriales > Fusobacteriaceae > Fusobacterium > Candidatus Fusobacterium pullicola. The sequence goes on from JAHLFN010000074.1 coordinate 565, forward strand.
ATGGCTAAAATAGCACTATCTCATGCTAAGGCTGGGGCTGATATCGTAGCTCCTTCAGATATGATGGATGGTAGAATACAAGCTATCAGAGAGCTTTTAGATGAAAATGGATTTGAGTATCTACCTATTATGGCTTACAGTGTAAAATATGCATCTAATTACTATGGACCTTTTAGAGATGCTGCAGATTCTGCTCCTAGTTTTGGAGATAGAAAAACTTATCAAATGGATTTTAGAAATTCAAAGGAGTTTTACAAAGAAGTAGATTCTGATATAGAAGAGGGAGCAGACTTTATAATGGTTAAACCTGCCCTTGCTTACCTTGACGTTATACACGCCTTAAAAGATATCTCTTTACCATTGGTTGCTTACAATGTGAGTGGAGAATACTCTATGGTTAAAGCTGCTGCTCAAAATGGTTGGATCAACGAAAAGGGAATCGTAATGGAAAATATGTATGCCCTTAAAAGAGCAGGTGTGAATCTTATTATCACTTATCATGCTAAAGATATTGCTCAATGGGTACAAAATGGAGAGATCACACTTTAGGAGGAAAAATATGAATCACGAAATTTCAAAAGAAATATTTAAAAAAGCTCAAAAATATATCCCTGGAGGAGTTAATAGCCCAGTAAGAGCTTTTAAATCTGTTCATAGGGAGGCTCCTATCTTTGCTTGTAAAGGTGAAGGAGCAAAAATATGGGATGAAGATGGGAATGAGTATATTGATTATATCTGCTCTTGGGGACCTTTAATACTTGGACACAATCATCCTAAAATTATCAATGGAGTAAGAGAGGCTATTGAACTTGGAAGCTCTTTTGGACTACCTACTAAAAGAGAAGTTGAACTAGCTGAGCTTATAACTAAATGTTGTCCATCTATTGAGATGGTTAGACTTACAACATCTGGTACAGAGGCTACTATGTCTGCTGTTAGACTTGCTAGAGCCTATACAAATAGAAATAAGATAGCTAAGTTTGAAGGGTGTTATCATGGACATTCTGATGCTCTACTTGTAAAATCTGGATCTGGATTACTAACTGAAGGATATCAAGATAGTAATGGAATTACTGAAGGAGTATTAAAAGATACTGTAACTATACCTTTTGGAGATTTTGATGCCCTAAAAGATGTTTTAGAAAATAGAAATATAGCTTGTTTAATTATGGAGCCTGTTCCTGCTAATATGGGAGTTATCTATCCTAATATTGAATTTTTAAAGATGGTAAGAGAGCTTTGTACTCAAACTGGAACTCTATTAATATTTGATGAGGTTATTTCTGGATTTAGATTAGCTTTAGGAGGAGCACAGGAGTATTTTGGAATCACTCCTGATATGACTACCCTTGGGAAAATAATTGGAGGGGGATATCCAGTTGGAGCTTTTGGTGGAAAAGCTGAAATTATGCAACTTGTTGCCCCTGTAGGAAGAGTTTATCACGCAGGTACTCTTTCTGGAAACCCAGTTGCTGTAAGAGCTGGTTATGAGATGTTAACTTATCTTTCTGATAATAAAGAGACTTTATACAAAGAGCTTGAAGAGAAGGTTAAATATATAACTGATAGAGCTAAAAAATCTGCTGAAAAATATGGTGTAAACATTGTAATTAACTCTATAGGTTCTCTATTCACAATATTTTTTACAGAGAAAAAAGAGGTAAACAATCTTGAAGATGCACTATCTTCTAATACGGAAAATTTTGCTATCTATTTCAATACAATGCTGGAGAATGGTATTATCTGCCCTCCATCTCAATTTGAAGCTCATTTTGTATCCGTAGCTCACACTCAAGAGATACTGGATAGAACTCTTGAAGTTATGGATATGGCATTTAAGGCTATTGGAGAGAAAAATGGAAAATAATTTTTTTCCTCTCTTTATAGATTTAAGAAATAAAAGTGCTTTAGTAATTGGAGCTGGAAAAATAGCCTTTAGAAAAGTGGAAACTCTACTAAAATATGGAGCTAAGGTTACTGTTATAACAAAGGAGATTAAAGAGGAAAAATTTTTTAATCTTAAAAATATTGATATTAAAATAGGAGAGTTTAATGAAACTCTCCTTGAAAATAGATTTATAGTTGTAGCTGCTACTGATAATCCAGAATTTAATAGATATATCTATGAACTTTGCAATTCTAAAAATATATTGGTAAATAATATTACCTCTAAAGAGGAGATGAATTGCCGTTTTGCTAGTATCTTAGAAACTGAAGAGTATCAAATAGCTATATCCGCTAATGGAAATCCAACTAAATCTAAAGCTTTAAAAAATAAGTTAAAAGAGATATTATAAAAAATCAAATTTAATATTGTAAAAAAGATGGCTATATACAACCATCTTTTTTTATTCGATCTACTATTTATCTAATTACTTATGATTCTCTTTAGGTAAAATAATATTTAAAACTAAAGCTATCAATGTAGACATTACTACACTTGAACCAAATATCAATTTTACAAATTGAGGAAATTGAGCTATTGATTGAGGTACTTGTCCAATTCCTGCTCCAATTGCTACTGATAATCCAACTATTATCATAGTTCTACCTGTTATTCCACCTTTGCTGATAACTTGAATCCCTGTCATCGTTATCATTGAAAATACTGTTATAGTTCCTCCACCAATTACTGCTGAAGGTATAGTATTTATTATAGCTCCAAATTTTGGTACAAATCCTGCTATCAATAAAAATCCAGCAGCTATTGCTATAACATATCTACTTACAACCTTTGTTAATACTACAAGACCAACATTTTGTGAATAAGTTGCTGTTGGAAATGAGTTGAGTACAGCTGAAAATATTGCTCCAACTCCATTTCCTATAACTCCTCCTGATAACTCTTGATCACTTACCTCTCTATTTACTCCACCTAATGTTACAGCTGATAGATCTCCTACAGCTTGAATAGCTGTTACAAGATACATAATTACCATAGCTATCATAGAACCCATCTCAAATTTAGGTGCTCCAAAGATAAAAAACTTTGGAAAGGCAAACCATGCAGCCTCTCTTACTGGAGTAAAATTAACCATTCCTAAAAATACTGATATAACATAACCTACTACTATACCTATTAAGATAGAAGATAGTTTAGTAATTCCCTTTGTAAACTGATTAAAATATAGAACTGTTCCTAAAACTATTAAACTTATTGCCCAGTTTTGATAAGAACCATATGTAGGTGCTCCAACACCTCCAGCCATATAGTTAATACCTATTGGGAATAGTGATAATCCTATTGAAAAAACAACCGTTCCTGCTACTAATGGCGGGAAATATTTTCTTATCTTTTTCAGATATGCTCCTATTAATATTGAGGCTATACCTCCTATTATCTGAGCCCCAAATAAAATAGGTAAATTCAATGAGTTTCCACCTAATATAGCTAAAACAGTAGGTAAAAATCCAAAGCTTGTTCCCATAACTACTGGTAATTTTGAACCAACTCTTAAACCACCAAAAAGCTTAATAGGATAGATTTGTAAAAATGTCGCTACACCAGCAGCCAACATAGCACACTGTATTAAAATTGTAGTTACACTTGGATCTATCTTAGCAACTCTAGAAATTATCAATATTGGAGCTACGTTTCCAACAAACATAGCCACAATATGTTGAAATGCTAGAGGTAAAGCTTCTAAAAAAGCTGGCTTTCCATCTATTCTAAATAACTCCTTCTCTTCCTTTAAAAGATTTTTTTCCTTTGTCATTTTCCCTCCTTAAATATTTTATGATAAATGTCACAATTATTTCCAAGGTTATTCTAACATATTTTTTTAAGAAAAGCTAGCTTTTATATTTTTATTCTAAACCTTTGTTAACTTTTATATTTTATTTTTCATATTTTTCTATACTTTCTCTCATCATATTTATTAATAGTTCTATAAATTTTTGTATATACTCTGGAGTCTCTATACCCTTATTTGTCACAATCTCTATCTTTAACTCCTCTGTTTGATTTTCCAATGGAAAAATAAATATCGGATTTTTACTCTCTTTATTATATTCTAATACTTTTTTCAATATCATCGTTGGACAAATTGCTGCAGCCAAATCATTACAGCAGAGAGAAAGTTGAGTTTCATACTCACCTGTATAGTAAAGTATATTTAACTTTACTCCATCTCGTTCAGCATAATGTTGAATTATATTATCAATTGTACTTCCTTCAAAATTACTTGCTATTGGAATATCTTTTATTCTATCCAGTTTAATTCCAGAACTTAACTCTAATAGCTCCTCTTGTTTAAAATATCTATGGTATAGATTTTCAGAGATTAAGAAATGAAGTTTATCCTTTCCTAGAGAGATTATATTAAATTGTGGACTTGTATGTGCATTCAAATCAACAATCATATCTACCTCTCCTTTGAGTAAAAGTTGCTCTAAAGTTCTCGTATCTTTTATGACAAAAGATATTATTACATTAGGGAAAAATTTATTGTACTCACTCAATAATTTAGGAAGAATAATACTTATTCTAGTAGCATTTACTCCTATTGTAAGCTTAGGTACAGCTACTCCCTGCATACTCTTTAATCTCTTTTCTAAGTCACTTTCAAGCTCGGCTATTTTACAAAGAGTCTTATACATCTCCTCACCAGCTGGTGTTAAGGATAACTTTGGTCTTCTATTGAATAAAATTACTTTATACTCCTCCTCTATTCTTTTAATATGGTCGCTCACACATTGTTGAGTGACAAAGGAACGAGCTGCTGCCCTACTTATACTCATCTCTTCAACTACAGTCATAAACATTTTAAAACTAATCAACATCTCAACTTCCCACCCCTTTTTATTTTTATCTAATATACCACTATCTTTTAATAAATACAAGTTTTTACTTGTAACTATCTGGACAAAAATCTGTTTTACTTTTTTTGATAATCCCGTTATAATTCATTTGTAAGAAAATAAAATACTTCATAATATTTCTTATTTTTAAAATGAAACAAATTTTTACCTTTGGAGGTTTATTTATGAATAAAAAGCCTAGTTCTGAAAATACAAACTTGGATATAATTGAAAACTTAGAGAAAAAATTAAATCCAAAACCAGAAAAAAAAGTAAAACCTAAAAAAGATGACGAGTATGCTATGCTTAAAGAGGATTATTTAGACTACTCGAAATAGAAAAAAAGCTGTTGCAGTTTTGCAACAGCCTTTTTTATTTCCCCACACTTTTATTCTTCAATCAATTCCTCTGGTTTCATCTCATTGAATTTTGCAATTACAGTTTCTGTAATCTCTTTTCTCAACTCAGGAGTTATAGGATGAACTATATCTTTATACTCTCCATCTGGCATCTTTCTCGATGGCATAGCTACAAACATTCCTTTTTGTCCGTCGATAATTTTTAATCCATGAATAACGAAACACTCATCAAAAGTAACATCTGCATAAGCTTTTAGCTTTAGTTCACTTTCTCCTTTTACTGCTCTTAATCTTACATCTGTAATCTTCATGATCCATGCACCTTCCCTTTTTTATGTAATCTATTATAACCCTCTGCAAAGATGTACTTCACAGTGTTGTAATTGCTCTTTTACAGCCTTTACTTCTCTCTCTCCATTTTCCACAAACGTATAATATGCACTTCCACTTCCAGACATAAAAAACTTCATATTTGGAATATTTGATAATCTCTTTCTAAACTCTATAATATTACTATCTTCAAGTAAAAGCCCTTGTTCCAAATGATTTTCTATACTCTCTTCAACTAAAGTAATATCATTATCCCTCAATCCACATACTATTTTATCAATATCCGCATCAACTTTATTATTGAGCATATACATATTTTTATAAGCTTTAGCTGTTGATACTCCAAAGTTAGGTTTAATTAAAATAATATCTCTATCTAAGTTATTTTCAATTACCTCAATCTCTTCCCCTATTCCTTTCACTCTGCTAGGTTTATTTACTATAAAGAAAGGAATATCAGCTCCAATACTCTTTCCTATCTCTATTAACTCCTCCAATGAGAAAAAATTATTGTGATAACTGTTCAATTCCTTCAGGAAAAATGCTCCATTAGAGCTTCCTCCCCCTAAACCAGCTTCATGTGGAATAACCTTTTCTAAATGTAATTTTATCCTCTTTCTTGGTAATCCGCTCATCTCATAAAATTTGCTATATATCTTCCAAAGAATATTCTCTTTACCAGTGGGAATACTTGGCTTATTAGTTGTTATTTCCAACTCTCCCTCTTCATCGAATATCTCTCCGTCCAATCTATCAGTAAGAGATATCGGAACCATTACCATATCCAAAAGATGATATCCATTTGACAAAACTCCAGTTACATTTAAACCAATATTTATCTTAGCATTTGATTTCAAAGAGAACTTCATTAAAAAATATCCTCCTCACTATCAATATCCACAGTAATCCCTCTACTTTCTAAAACATTTATTAGTTCAGAAGTCTTCTCCTTAGCAACATTTCCTGTAGGTACTTCCAATATCTCAAATTTAAAATACTTATTGAAGTATTCTAACTCTAAGATCTGTCCTACCTTTACCTCTGTACTAGCCTTTGCCACTTTTCCATTAAGCTTAGCTTTTCCACCATCTACCACTATTTTAGCAATAGGTCTTCTCTTTATTATTCTACTAACTTTTAAAAACTTATCTAATCTCATATTCACTCCTCTTTATACTATATATACTACATTTTTTCTATAAGTCAATGACTTTTTTTGCATTTTGCCAAAGTTTTTCTAAATCTTCAAGGGAAGTTTTCTCTATTTCACAATTTTTTTCTACATATCTAAATCTTTTGTCAAATTTCTTTATTGTTCCTTCTAAAGCCTCTGTCGCATCTATATCTAAAAATCTAGCTATATTAACTATAGAGAAAAGTACATCTCCCAACTCATCTTTCATTTTTTCTCTATCTGCTCTTTCTATCTCTACCTTTAACTCATCTAACTCCTCATAAACCTTCTCTAATACCTGCTCTGTATTCTCCCAGTCAAAGCCTACTTTAGATGCTTTTTTCTGTATTTTTTGAGCCTTTGAAAGAGCTGGAAGATATTTAGGAACTCCATCTATTGCTGATTTTCTATTCTCGTGTAATTTTTCTCCTTTCTTTATCTCATCCCAGTTTGTTAAAACCTCTTTTGTAGATATCTCACTATTTCTCTCTTTAAATACATGAGGGTGTCTTCTTATTAATTTTTCATTTATCTCATGGGCAACATCTTCAATATTGAATTTTCCCTCCTGTTCACGAATATCAGCTTGAAATACTAAATTCATCAAAACATCTCCAAGCTCCCCTTTATGCTCCTCTACATCTCCCTCCATAGCCTCTAATAACTCAGCTACTTCCTCTCTTAGACAAGGTTTTAAGCTCTCTAATGTCTGCTCTCTATCCCAAGGACAACCATTTTCACTTCTCAATACCTTTATTATCTCTACAAGTCTATCAAATTCTTTCATTCTCTTCACCTCATTATTACTGTTCATATACATTTAAAAACTCCTCAATTGTTCCATCATACTCTATGATATCCTCTTTCTTCTGATATCTTATTATCTCTTTTTGAATTAAATCTAGAAGCTTTTCAAAATTCATCTTATCATTATGAAATTTTATATCGCTCTCATTTTTTCCCTTAATTTCAATAGCTCTTTTTACCCCTAATTTTCTAGCTCTAAATTTTAAAGCTATATACTTGAAAAAACCTTGAGCTTCTATAGGCATCTTTCCAAATCTATCTATCAACTCATCTTTTATCTCTTGAAGTTCGCTCTCTCTTTTTATATCAGCTACTCTTCTATAGATTTTTATTTTCTCACTCTTTTCTATATAACTCTCTGGAATAAATGCAGGATAGTTTACCTTTATCTCAATATCCTCTAAGTCCTCTTCAAACTCTCCCTTTATCTTCTCTATCTCCTCTTGAAGCATCTTCATATACAGAGTATATCCAAAAGTTTCTAAGGCTCCATGCTGTTTCTCTCCAAGAATCTCTCCAGCCCCTCTTATTCTCATATCTTCCATAGAGAGCTGAAGTCCTCCTCCACCTGTTTCCTCCAACATCTTGATAGACTCCTCTCTATCCTTAGCCTTTTTACTCTGATACTCCTTAGTCAGAAGATAACAGTAACTCTGTCTATTTCCTCTTCCAACTCTTCCCCTCAACTGATAAATCTGTGAAAGTCCCAATTTATCTGCTCTATCTATAATCATAGTATTAGCATTCTCTATATCAATTCCATTTTCTATAATAGTAGTTGCAAGAAGTACATCTATCTCTCCATTTTCAAACTCTTTTATTCTCTCTTTTATCTCCTTTGGTAACATCTTCCCATGTACAAAACCTATTTTTAAATACTCTGGAAGTATTCCCTTCAACTCATAAACCTTTTTTTCAATCCCTTTTACTGAATTGAAGATATAGAAAACTTGTCCCTCTCTAGCTATCTCTCTCATTATAGCATCTCTTATATTCTTATCTGTTCCCTCTAAAAATATAGTTTCAATAGGTTTTCTTCCCTCTGGTGGAGTATCAATTACTGAGAGATCTCTTATCCCTAAAAGAGCTAAATTTAGAGTTCTAGGTATAGGTGTTGCAGTCAATGTAAGCATATCAATCTTATTTCTCAATCTCTTCAGATACTCCTTTGCCTTTACACCAAATTTTTGCTCCTCATCGATTATCACTAATCCTAAATCCTTAAATTTAACATCCTCCGATAAGATTCTATGTGTCCCTATAACTATATCTACAGCCCCACTTAAAATATTATCAAGAGTTGTCTTCTGCTCTTTCAAAGAGGATAATCTACTCAAAAGCTCTATAGTTATTGGATAGTTTTTCATTCTCTCTGTAAATCTTTCATAGTGTTGTTGAGCTAAAACAGTAGTTGGCACCATCACAACTACCTGTTTTCCCTCAATAGCCGCTTTAAAAGCTGCCCTTATAGCTACCTCTGTCTTTCCAAATCCAACATCACCACACACTACTCTATCCATTACTCTAGGAGATTCCATATCTCTTTTTACATCTTCTATAGCCTTCAACTGTGAAGTAGTCTCTCTATATGGAAATCCCTCTTCAAACTCCTCCTGCCAAAGAGTATCTGGAGCAAAAATATAACCTGCCTCTAACTCTCTTTTTGCTTGAATCTCTACAATCTCCTTAGCAAATTGAATTAATTCTTCAGTTATCTTCTCTCTCTTTTTTCTAAATCCTTTTCTACCCAATTTATATATCTCGGGAATCTCCCCAGAATAAGATATATACTTACCTATCTTTCCTATTCCTTCTATTGGAACAAAAAGTTTATCCTCATCAGCATACTTTATTTTTAAATAATCATGTCCATCTATAATTTCAACTCCTAGATATATTCCTACTCCATAGTTCTCATGAATTATATAATCCCCCTCTTGAATCTCCGAAACATTCTTATATCTTTGGAATCCCCTATCTCTTCTCTCTCTCTTTACTCTTACTCCCTTTAGTTCCCTATCAGTTAAAACCAGAGTATCTCCATCTCTATATCCTTCAAAAAGAGGGTATCTCTCAAACTCAAAATTCTCCCCTTGAAAAATCTCCCTATATCTTTTCTCTTCCTCTGAAACTATTTTTATTTTCAATCTTGGGTCTGTACCTAATTTTTTTATGTACTCTACATCTTCGAAACTGTGTAACTCATCATATTCAAACTTAGTAATCTCTACTTGTTCAGCTACATTAACTAACTCTTGAAATCTCTCTCTTAACTCTACTTCAGCTTCTCCTACATCTTTTAATATTTCACCTAGCTTATACTCAAGTAGCTCTCTATTTTCCATGAATATATGTATATTATCTAACTTTCCTAGAAGTGAGAAGAGAGTTTTTCTCTCTTCATTATTACTGTTTATATACATATCTATACTGCTCTTTTTCTCAATACTTTTTTGAGTCTCTATATCAAAGTAGGTAACTCTTTCAATCTCATCTCCAAAACTGAACTCTATTCTCACTGGATACTCACTATTTTTAGGAAAAATATCAAAGATATCTCCCCTTATACTAAATTGGTTTCTATCTTCAACCATATAGTTTCTTGTATATCCATTTTTTTCTAGCTCCTCTTCTAAAGTTTTGGCATCTATATTTTTTCCAATCTCTATATAAAATCTTTTTCCCTCTAAAAAATAATCTCTCAATACAGCATCTAAAGAGGTCAAAATTATAAATTTATCTCCAGATTTTAAAATTTCTAAAAGATCATAATTATCCTTCTCCAGCTCCTCTTTTATCTGGCTACTCTCTAACTTTAAAAGCTTTCCACCATATATGTCCTCTAATACGTTGTAATAATCCTCTATATTCTTATTTGAAGAACATAGATACAAGATATTTCCCTTTAATTCCTTTAATAAAAAAGGGATTTTCCCTCTATATTCTACCATTTTCTCCTCCAAATTTTTTAATATAACTACATTTTACCCTTTATTTTATAACTTTGCAAAAATATATTTTAACTAAATCCAAAAAATAAGAGAGAGGAGAAAATTTTACTCTGAGTAAAACTCTCTTCCTCTCTAACATATTAATTTATTTCTTAAAACACTATATCTTGTATTTTATTATTGTCTATATACAATTAATTGATAGTTTCATCTTTTAAAAACTTATCATAGTATTTTGCTAATCCACCTGTTGAAGTTTCCTTATAAGCTGAACACATGTCTATTCCAGTCTCTTTCATAGTTTGTACAACTTGGTCAAAACTGATTGTATGCTCTCCATTTGTTGCTAATGCATAATCTGCTGTATTTAATGATCTTACTGCAACTATTGCATTTCTCTCTATACAAGGTATTTGTACATATCCTCCAACTGGGTCACAAGTCATTCCAAGGTGGTGCTCCATTCCCATCTCAGCTGCATACTCTATCTGTTCAGTTGTTCCACCTAGGATATATACTGCCATTCCAGCTGCCATTGAACATGCTGCTCCTATCTCAGCTTGACATCCTCCTTCAGCTCCAGATATAGTTGCATTTTCCTTGATAAGGTTTCCTATTAGTCCTGCTACTGCTAAAGCTCTTAAAGAAGTTGTTTCATCTAATTCATACTCTTCAATTAAAGCTCTTAATAATCCAGGAATTACTCCAGCAGCTCCACATGTCGGTGCTGTTACTATTGTTCCTGCACTACTGTTCTCTTCTGAAACCGCTAATGCATAAGCAAATATCTTTTTAGTTATTACTAAGTAGTTTCTCTTTTTATCTATCTTATCATATATCTCTTTTGCTCTTCTTGGATATCTTAATTTTCCTGGAAGTACTCCATCCTTTCTGATACCTCTATCTACAGCAGCATTCATTGTATCTAGAATATCTTTTAAATGATCCCAGATACCTGGTCCTTCACAATACTCTACATACTCCCAAAGTTCTTTATTATTCTCTTTACACCATGCCATAATATCATCCATCTTAGTTAAATTATAGCATTGTCCAGCTCCACTTCTCTTATCAGTAAGCTCTTTTATTGTTCCTCCACCTACTGAGAATACTAACCAATCCTTTATAACATTTCCAGCTTCATCTAAAGCAAAGAATTTCATTCCATTAGTATGATACTCATGTATAAAATCTGGCATCCAAACGATCTCAGTTTTTTTAGGTTTTAAAGTCTCTTCTATTATCCAATCTGTTAAATGTCCCTTACCAGTTGCAGCTAAACTTCCATAAAGTTCAACTTTGTAAGATGCTGCATTTTCTGTTTCAGCTTTAAATTTCTTTGCAGCTCTTTCTGGTCCCATTGTGTGCGAACTAGATGGTCCACACCCGATTTTAAATAATTCTCTTAAGCTATCCATTAATTTTTACCTCTTATCTCTTCTACTGTTTTTATCTTATAATTTTTAAATATTATTGATCCTAATAATCCAGCAAATGCCCCTGACGCAGCACACATTAATGCAACTTTTGTAACAGTCATAGCATCATTAAATCCGTACATTACCATTAATCCAGCTATTGGAGTAGCTGTTCCTGTAGCATTGTTTACAAGTCCATACATTGCTACTACAACACCTGCTAATGCTCCTCCTATAAAGTTTGTTACATATATTGGAACTGGGTTAGCTGAAATTACATCTGCTTGTGTTAGTGGCTCTATTGCTACTGCTATAGTTGTTTTTCTATCTCCAAATCCCATTCTGTGGAAGAATATTCCATTCATAAAAGATGATCCCATTACTGATAATGCTCCTATTGCCATTGGAACACCTGTTAATCCCATCATAGCTGTAAGTGCCATTGATGATAATGGTGCTGTTGCTACTACAGTGATTACTCCTCCTAAAATAATTCCCATTAATATTGGACTTGAATGAGAAGCTGACTCAAGAATTCCACCTATATTTAATAGAGTTGAATTTACTATTGGGTTAGATACTGACGCTATAAGTCTTGCTAACGGTGCTATGAAACAGATTACAAAAATTAAATCTAATCCTTGTGGAACTTTTTCCTCTACTTTTGGAATAATAAAAGATAATATATAACCAGCTAAAAATCCTGGTAATATTCCAAATCCTGCTACTGATACACCAACTAAAACTGCATAAGTAGGATTAACTCCTAAAGCTATTGGAACTAAAATAGCTGATGCAACTCCTCCCATTGAACCTGCTGCTTTACCTACTTCTCCTAAGAAAGGAATTCCGATAAGATCTCCTCCAACATATAATTGGAAAGCCTCTACTAGGAAACTTGCCGTTGCTGCTCCTGCTAATGCTCCCATTGCTTTCATACCCTTAGGTGCTTTCATACTAAATAGTGAGAATCCACCTAAAACAACAAATAATAAAATTACTCCTTTGATAACATCCATTCTTTTTTCTCCTTTTGTTAAATTTTACTTAATTTATTTTCAGTTTATATTAACAACATATTCCGTTCTTTTTACGAATATTATTGTTATTTTAAATACAAGAAAAAGTATAACATACAGAATAGAATATTTCAAGATTTTTTTCACTTTAATGAAATTTATTATTCTTCAAATTACGATTTATTGCTACTTCTACAACTATAAATATTTTATTTATATTTTAATTTTATTATATTAATCATTATTTTATTTTTTTATTTCATTATACTGGATTTATATTTTTTTGAAATTTTTTCATATAATAAAACACATTTTTAAATTTTTATCACTATATTTTATTGAATTTACAATATATAATATTTATGGTATAATCATATAAATCATAAATATAAATTTTCTTATGGAGGAACAGGAATTAATGAAACTAGGGGAAAAAATTAAAACGATTAGAAAAAACAAAGATTATACTTTAAAACAACTATCTGAGATTACTGGTCTTTCAATAGGGTTCTTAAGTAATATTGAAAGGGATCTAAATAGCCCTTCTATCAATAATCTTCAACAAATTTGTTCAGCTTTAGGAATAAATCTTATGGAAATTTTAGATGAAGAGATCGCTACTAATCCTATAACTAGAGCTGCAGAAAGAGAAGAGATATTAAAAAATATTGAAACTAACGTTAAAGTAGAAAGTCTTTTAAATAGAAAAGCAAGTCTCAATGGTATTGCTATAACTATTTCCGAAGAAAACTCTTTTAGTGATATGTCATGGGGGCATGGATATGATGAGATTGGAATTGTTGTTAAAGGTGAACTTGAAATTGAGCTAGATAAGACTCTTTATCATCTTTATGAAGGTGATTCTATATTTATCAAACAAAATACACCTCATAGATATAGAAATCCTGGTTTTAATTCATCTATTGTATACTGGGTTTCTAGCAAAAAATAATTATTAAAGAAGGGCTCTTACGCAATGTATTGTGCCCTTTTTTACTAAAAAAATATTTTTAAAATATATTTATTACTGTTTATATACATATTAATAATCTCTATAGCTTCTTTACTCTCTTTTATCAACTATACACTCCTTAAAATTTTATTTAGATTGAACAGTAAGTGGTTATCAATTTTTATAATATACAAAATAAAAAAGTTTTATCACTACTCTTACTTTCTGTAGCAATAAAACTTTTTAATATATTTATATATTTTTATGTATATGGACAGTAATATTTTTTAATTTTCTTCCTTTTCCTCTTTCATTACTCTCTCTATGTAATCCTTAATAGCACCTATATAAATCGCTCTTGTTTTCTCCTTCATTGCAAGTAAGAAATTGATATCTACGCCCATCTCTTTAGAACACAATTCTAAAGCTTTTTCTTCTATTTTTAATTTTTCATACTCATCATAACTTTCAAACTCTTTTATCATATCTCTAGGAATATTTGTCTCTTCAGCTAAATCTTTAATATTATTTAGAACAGGTTTTTTTACAGCTTTTCTAGCTTGATTAATTGATTTTTTACTCTTTAATCCTCTCTCTTTTACAACATTACCAAAAAGTGTTAAATTCTGTTTATTGTTATCTTTATCTACAGCAGAAAGATTTTTTATAATTCCATTTATGTATTGAACTAAGGTCGTTTTTACATTTGTAGTGAGATTTTTATATAAAATATTTAAAATCTCTTTAGTTCTTTCTTCACCATCTTCTCTATAAATCTTCTTTATTTTAGTATCTGTTCTCTTATCCCAAGCCTTTAAAACATATATATTTCTCTTAGCTTTTTTAATTCTCTCTAAAATCTCCTCAGAAAACTCTATCTCATCCTTTTTCTTAGAAACCTTCTTAGTTACTTTTTCCTTTAGAATACTCTCAGGTTTTACCTCGCTAACCTCTATTATCTCAGCATCTTCAATATCTTTTCTCTTTTGATATCCAATACCTACTTTTTCAGTTTTATTCTCAATATAGCTTGAAACGTGGCAATCTCCATCTTTATCCTTATTAAAAATATACTCTAAATAATAAGTATCTTCACTTTTTACATACTCAGCTTTATAATTTAAAATATACTCTAATTCTACTAATACATCAAAAGCTTTCTCAACTCTTTTTAAAACTTGTTTCAATCTACATAAAACATACTGCTTTACCTCTCCATTTTTATTAGCTCTCTCTGTTACTTGCTCCGTTTTTAGAGGAATTACAGCAGCAAGAGTTCTTAAATTAATTCTATCTTGTTCCTTATCATATCTTATCTTACTGATATATTTATATATTCTCCCTGCAATTGGATCCTTCGTTAAAATCTCTAAAAGTGATCTCGAATTATACTTAATATATCTTTTATCCTTTATTTTCTGTCTTATATTTTTATTTAAAGTAACTCTATAAAACTTTTTTCTACCCTTTTCTAATTTTTGATAAGTTAATAATTTAAACTCTTCATCTTCAAATTTATAATTTCCCAGTTTTGTATGGTTTGAAACTACGAATTGATACTCTGTATTTTTTAGGTTCTTTAAAGCCTGCTCAACCTTTGTATAATAGGTTCTATTCATCTTATTTCCTAAAAAATTAACTATAAAATCAGAGATTTCAAATTCAATATAATCATCAGTATCATTGATCTCTTTTTTTAACTCATACATTGAAATCAGATAAGTGTATATCTTTTCCTCAAATATAGAGGGCTGAAATACCTTATCTTCACTGTCTTTAGCTATCAATGTACATGACATCGTAACTCCTAGATCCTCGAAAGAATACTGAAAGTTAACCCTTTTATTTTGTTTTTGAGGAGTAAAAAAAGGAAATACTATCATCTCTACTGGAATATTAATTATGTTATCTTTTAAATTTAAAAAATTTCCAGTCTCTTTTATTACAACTTCTTTAACCTCAATATTTGGAACTTCATTTAACTTTATCTCAACTTTTTTAATATCTTCAAGCAAAGAACCACTCTTAACAATATTAAAACTATCAATTTCTTCTTGATTTTTCAAGCTTCCCTTTTTCATAAAGACTCCTTTAGATTGTAAAAATATGCTCTACAAATAAAATGTATATAATCAATAATATACCATTTTTTATACATATTGACAATAATATTTTTTATTTTTCATATATTCCTCTCATAATTCCTTATAAATATTGGTTTCCATAGATTTTTTCTCTTCTATTTAAATTTTATAAATACTATTTATTCTAATAAAAACTCTTAAAAAATAAGGGTTTTTACATTTGCTTATAGACAATAATATTTATAAGATAATAATTGGCTCACATCTTTTTAGAATTTATAAGGATTTAAAATGTCTATGAACAATAATAGTATAATTAAACTTCAACTTAATTAAGTAAAATTCAATACTAGCTTTAATGTCTATAAACAATAATAAATTATTAGTTAAAAAATCCCTTAATTTTTCTATATTTTGCTTTATCTTAATTGCTAAAGTATTAGAAGAAATAAGCTTTATTCCTATTGCTTATAAACAATAATATTTTTTTGCTTAGTAAAACTCTTATAAAATCAAGATTTATTAAAAATTTAAAATAAATAAACTAGAAAAAATAAGCTTTTATCCATGTGTATATTAACAAAAATATTTTTTTGTCTTATTCTTCTTAAAAACTTAAGAAAATCAATACTTTAGACTAAATTTAATTTTAATCTTACTCTGTACATATAACATAATACATATATACAAATAACAAACTATGCTTTTTATTTTGTTTGTTTTAATTATTCTTTTTTTATTACAAAAAGAGTATTTTTATATAGAAATTTTCAATAAATACTTGACAAAATGACAAAAATAATATAAAATCTTTATCTGAAATATAGAATTTTTTCGGAGGTGAATAAGATGAAAAGAACATACCAACCTAATAAAGCTAAAAGAAAGAAAGATCACGGGTTCAGAGCAAGAATGGCTACTAAAAATGGTAGAAAAGTATTAAAAAGAAGAAGAGCTAGAGGTAGAAAAGTATTATCAGCATAGAACCCGGTGTTTAATATCACCGGGTTTTTACAAGAACCTCTTAAGCAAAATAAAAGTTGTTTATTTAAATTTAGGAGAATAATAATCATGAATAATTTGAAGAAAAACGGAGAGTTTCAAATAATCTACAATTCGGGAAGAAAAAGTTTTGGTTATTACTCTCTTATTTTTTTTAAGAGAAATGATGATAATTTGAAAAGATGTGGATTTGTTGTTAGTAAAAAAACAGGAAATGCCGTTTGTAGAAACAGATTAAAAAGATTGTTTAGAGAGTATTATCGACAAAAAGAAGAGTATATTAAAGATGGATATGATATTATTTTTGTAGCAAAGAAAACAGCTGGAGAAAAATATAAAGAACTAAAGTTTGAAGATATTAGAAAAGATTTAGATAAAGTTTTAAATAATGCAAAGATATTTAAATAGGAAATTAGGTTATGAAAAAAATTATACTTTTACTGATTAAATTTTATCAAAAGTATATATCTATATTTCTAGGAAAAAACTGTCGTTTTTATCCTACATGTTCAGCGTATACATATGAAGCTGTAGAGAGATTTGGAGTAATAAAGGGAGTGTACTTAGGTATACGAAGAATAATAAAATGCCATCCCTTTCATCCTGGAGGTTATGATCCAGTACCGAAAAAATAAAAATTAGGAGGATTAATGAGTTATATTTATGGTTTATTAAAAGGAGCTATTTCGGCTTTACTACATTTGATGTATGATTTAACAGGAAACTTTGGAGTTGCTATTATACTAGCTACTATAGTTATAAAAATTATATTACTTCCATTAACTTTAAAACAAGATAAGTCAATGAAGAGTATGAAAGTTTTACAACCAGAAATAGAAAAAATTAAGCAACAATATCAAAATGATCCTAAGATGATGAATCAAAAAACAATGGAATTATATCAAAAACATAAAGTTAACCCAATGGGAGGATGTTTACCTCTTCTAGTTCAATTACCTATTTTATGGGCACTATTTGGAGTTTTGAGAGATACAGCAACAGTTCCTCAAGATTCAACTTTCTTATGGATGCAACTTATTAATCCAGATCCTTACTATGTGTTACCAGTATTAAATGGAGTGGTATCATTTTTACAGCAGAAAGTAATGGGTTCATCTGATAACCCTCAAATGAAAAATATGATGTATATTTTCCCATTAATGATGGTATTTATTTCATATAAAATGCCAGCTGGATTACAAATTTATTGGTTAGCATCAAGTGTGTCTGCTGTAGTTCAACAGTACTTGATAATGAAAAAAGGAGACTAAGCAAGTATGAGTAATGTTATAGAAATTAAAGCTATGAGTCAGGAGCAGGCTATAACTAGAGCATTAAAAATTATGGAAGCAACTCCTGAACAGGTAGTTAAAGTTATAGAAAAACAAAAAAGTAGATCTTTTTTTGGACTTTTCAATAGAGAAGGTATCTATGAAATTGAGATAGATAAAAATAATAGAGATACTTCTACTGAAAAGAAAGAAGTTAAAGTAGAAAAAGCAGAAAAGGTAAAAGAAGTTGAAAAAGTAGAAAAGAAAAAAGAGATAGTAAAAGAGACTATAACTGAGACTAAAGAGATAAAAAAAGAGAAAAAAGAAAATAAAGATGTTTCTGAAGATATTAAGAAAAAAGCTGAAGAGCTTTTAGAAAATATTGGTCTAGTTTTAAAGGTTGAAGTAGATAGATTAAGTGATAAAAATTATTTAGTAAACCTATATGGAGAAGATAATGGTATCATTATCGGAAAGAAAGGAAAAACTTTAAATAGTTTTGAATATCTTTTAAACTCTTTAATGAAAGATTATAGAATTGAAGTTGATGTAGAAGGATTTAAAGCTAAGAGAACAGAAACTTTAAGAGAGCTTGGAAAGAAGATGGCAGAGAAGGCTTTAAAATCAGGAAAACCGGTTAGATTAAATCCTATGCCACCAAGAGAGAGAAAGATAATCCATGAAGTTGTAAATAAATATAGTGAATTGGATACATATAGCGAGGGAAGAGACCCTAAGAGATATATTGTTATAAAAAGAAAAAAATAGGAGGCTATTATGCTTTTTGATACTATAGCGGCTATTTCAACTCCTCGTGGAGAGGGTGGAATTGGTATTGTAAGAATTTCAGGAAGCGATGCTTTCACAATTCTTGAGAAGATTTTTAGACCTAAATCAGGAAAAAAAATAGAGGAATTGAGAAATTTTAGTATAAACTATGGTCATATCTATGATGGAGATCAATTAGTAGATGAAGTAATGGTATCTATTATGAAAGCTCCCCACACTTACACTAAGGAAAATGTAGTGGAGATAAATTGCCATGGTGGATTTGTAATTACTGAAAAACTTCTTGAAACAGTTTTAAAATATGGGGCAAGACATGCTGAAATAGGAGAGTTTACAAGAAGAGCCTTTTTGAATGGTAGAATAGATTTAACACAAGCTGAAGCTGTAATAGATATAATTCATGGGAAGACAGAAAAGTCTGTATCTTTATCATTAAACCAACTTAGAGGGGATTTAAAGGAGCAGATAGAGCATCTTAAGAAGTTAATCTTAGATGTTGCAGCTCACATTAATGTTGTACTTGATTATCCAGAAGAGGGGATAGATGATCCACTACCAGAAAATCTTGTAGGAAATCTTCAAGAGGTTGTAGATACGACTGATAGATTAATTAAATCTTATGACAAAGGAAAGATGATTAAAGAGGGAATAAAGACAGCTATAGTAGGGAAGCCTAACGTTGGGAAATCAAGCCTGTTAAACTCTGTTTTACGTGAGGAGAGAGCTATTGTAACTCATATTCCTGGAACGACTAGAGATGTCATAGAGGAAGTTGTAAATTTAAAAGGGATACCATTAATTTTAGTTGATACAGCAGGAATTAGAAAAACTGATGATATTGTAGAAAATATTGGTGTAGAAAAATCTAAAAAAATGATAGAAAATGCTGACCTCATACTATTTGTAATAGATGGTTCAAGAGAGCTAGAAGAGGAAGATATAAAGATTCATGAGAGTATAAACTCTGAAAAAGTAATAGGGATCTTAAATAAGATAGATATGGAGAGAAAAGTAGATCTTTCAAAGCTAACTAAGATAAAGAGTTGGATAGAGATTTCAGCTATGAAAAATATTGGAATTGATGAGATGGAAGATAAGATATATCACCATATTGTAGATGGAAATGTTGAGGATAGCTCACAAAAAATTACTATCACTAATATCAGACATAAATCTGCATTAGAAAAGACAAAGCAATATGTAGAAAATATTTTTGATACTATACATGCTGGGTTACCAATGGATCTTATGGCTGTGGATATAAAGGGAGCTTTAGATTCGCTTTCAGAGGTAACTGGAGAGATTTCTAGTGAAGATTTATTAGATCATATTTTTAGCAATTTTTGTGTTGGAAAGTAGTAGATGAGGATGCTCAAATTTTGAGTTATCCTCTTTCTTAATTTATGGAATCTGTTAATTTAAAATGAAAACTAGCTCAAGAAAGTGTAAAAAGGTATTTAGAATGATTTAAAAAATATTTTATCTCTAAAAAGAATAGCACAAAAAAGCATAGCTGTCTATGCTCAACAAAATATTCTTTTTAATTTTTAAAATAATAATAAATTACTTCTTTGAAGTTCTGAGTATGAGACTCCAGCTACTCTTGCGGGTGTTTCTCCGTTTAAACTACTATGCGGAATAATGTAGTTATAAAAGAAAAAGAAACCTTGTAAAAGCGCCTGAACTGATGCTTCAGATTTAAAGCCATGACAAGTTTTATACTTATGTTTAAACCTTTTAAAGAAACTTTCTATTAAGTTATTTGTAATATCATCATACCATGATTGAACCTTGATATGTTTAGATTCATTAAAAACAACTTTAGTTGGTATTGTGTAGCTTGGAAGTCTATCTGAGACAATATTTAATGGGCTTCCAAAACTATCTTTAGCTTTTGCAAAAAGATGAAAAGCGGAAGCAGCTTGTCTTGATGAGGTTAAAAACCAATTAATAACAAATCTTGTTTCAGAATCAATTAAAGTCCAAATGTAGTATCTTTTACCAGATATTTTAATTACAGTTTCATCAACATGCCACTCATCAGAAGAGTTAAGATTTTTAGGCATATAATTTTCAGAAATTTCTTTGAATAATGCGCCAAAATTTTTAATCCATTTATAAATAGCGACATGTGAAATTTTAAAATTTTTTCTGTGTAATAGATATTGAGATATAGCTCTTGTAGAAGAAGAACCGCTAAAGTACATATAAAGTGCGTCAATAATAATATTAATATTGGTTCTTAAACGTTTGAAATTAAACTTAGAATTAATTTCTTGAGCTAAAGGTTCATAAAAGACAGATTTCTTTAAAACAACATGAATATGATTACATTTTTTAGAATTACATTTGAATCTAGAATAGTGTTCATAATCATGATGTAAATAAGTTCCTGCGCCACATACAGGACATTTAGGATAATTAAGTTTTTGTTTAGCGCTGGCATTTTTAGTAAATTGTCTATGACAAGTTTTACAACGATATTTTTGTTCTCCTGTATTATCTTTTCCATATTTATATAAATCTTTAGAAAAACAATCAGGACAACAAATATTAAAATTTTTAGACATAGTTAGTAACTGCTCCTTTCATTTTAGGGGGGATATAATATTTCTGGACAATCTATTATACCTTAAAGGTTGGGAGTAGTTCACATAAATTTTAAGTTAACAGAAATCA
>JAHLFN010000075.1 GCA_018883725.1 Candidatus Fusobacterium pullicola
ATTAATAGAAGGTAAAAAAATAAAAGAAAATATTTACAATGGAGAGTTAAAAATTTATGAAAGAGAAACATAGGTTTCTCTTTCATTTTCGGAAAAAAAGAAACCGCTTTCCAAAAAGGAGAAAAAAGATGTACTTAAGTTTTGATGTTGGAGGAACAAACACAAAATATTCTTTAATAAATAAAAATGGAGAAATTTTAAAAAGTGGCAGTATAGTTACTCAAGACAATAGAGATATAATTTTTGGAAGAATAAAAGAGGTTGTTAAAAAATTTCAAAATGAAGGGAATAAAATAGAAGGCTTAGCTTTCAGTATGCCAGGAGTAATAGATGTTAAAAGAGGACATATGATTACTGGAGGAGCTTTATACGATTTATATGATTTTCCTTTTAAAAGTGAATTGGAAAAATATATAGGTATTCCTGTGGAATTAGAAAATGATGTAAACTGTGTAGCACTTGCAGAAAAATGGTTAGGAAATGCAAAAGATTTGAATAATTTTCTATGCCTAACTGTTGGAACAGGAGTAGGTGGAGCTATCTTCGTGAATGGAGAGATGTTACGTGGGGCTAATTTTGCAGCTGGTGAATTTGGTTTTATGATAACTGATAGAAGAGAAGATTATGAAGAAGCTAGTTTAAGTATGTCTGGGAGTGTAAGGGGAGGATTATTAAAAGCTTATGCTAAGAGAAAAAATATAAACTGGGAATGCTTAACTGGAGAGGAAATATTTGAACTTTCTCACAATGGAGATGAAATAGCTACTAAAGTAATAGATGAATTTTACACTTCGTTAGCTTATTCAATATATAATTTAGCTGTTAGTTTAAATCCAGAAAAAATTCTTATAGGTGGAGAAATAACAAAAAGATCAGATTTTATAGAGATTTTAGAAAAAAAAGTGGAGATAATAAAAAAAGATGTATGTCCATTAGAAATGCCTAAATTGGAAAGATGTAAATTTTTAAATGATTCTGGCAAAATAGGAGCAGTATATCATTTTATTTTAATGCAAAAAGAAAGAAAAAATTAGGAGGAAAATATGAGTTTATTTGATAAATTTAATGTATTTTTAGAAGAAAAATTTATGCCTGTAGCTGCTAAAATAGGAGGACAAAAGCATTTGCAGGCAATAAGAGATGGTCTTATTTTATCTATGCCTTTAACAATTGCAGGATCTATCTTTATGATATTAGCTTTTTTACCTGTACCTGGATACTATGAGTTTATGACAGGTATATTTGGAGAAGCTTGGATGGGAAAAGTATTATATCCTGTAAGAGCTACTTTTGATATTATGTCTATATTTGGGTGTATAGGAATAGCTTATAGATTAGCTGAAAAAAATAAAATAGATTGCTTATCAGCTGTAGCACTTGCTTTAATGACGTTTATGATATTGACACCATATAAAGTATCGTTTATGAGTACAACAGTAGAAGCAATTCCATTAATTTATACTGGAAGTGCAGGATTGTTCGGAGCTATAATATCTTCTTTAATTTCGGTTGAAATTTATACTTGGTTTATAAGAAAAAATATAGTAATAAAAATGCCAGAAAATGTACCACCAGCAGTTGCAAGATCATTTGTAGCATTAATTCCAACTTTAGCATTAATGATAGGAACATTAATAATACGTTTATTATTAGAAAGTACTGATTTTCAAAATGTTCATGAGTTATTAAAAGTAGTATTAACAACACCTTTAAAAATATTAGTAGGTAGTTGGTGGGGATTGGCTATTATTGTTGCTATTATCCAATTATTCTGGATAGCAGGATTACATGGATCAACGATTATATTAGGAACAATAGGACCAGTGTTAGGGTTATTAGGTGATCAAAATAGACTTGCTTATGAAGCTGGAAAAGAGATTCCAAATGTATTAGGAGGACCATTTTTCGATTTATTCATTAGTCTTGGCGGAGGAGGAGGAACATTTGCTTTAGCTTTTTTACTAGCATTTGCCTCTAAAAGTAAACAACTTAAAGAGGTTGGAAGAATATCTGTAGGAGCAGCATGTTTTAATATAAATGAACCTATTATATTTGGATTACCTATTGTTATGAATCCGTATTTAATAATTCCGTTTTTCATAACTCCTATTTTAACAGGGCTTATAGGCTATTTTAGTATAGCTATGGGAATCTTACCTAAGTTACCAGGAATTTCGATACCTTGGACAACACCACCTTTAATAAGTGGATACTTAGCTTCAATTGGTTCATTTAGATATGTTATTTTACAGATCATTTTAATTGCTATAGGAATGATAATATATTTACCATTTTTCAAAGCTTTCGATAATAAGATTTTAGAAGATGAAAAAAGTTATCAAGAGTAAAAATTAAATCAAGATTTAGGAGGAAAATATGTACAAATTTCCAAAGGATTTTTTATGGGGAAGTGCATCAGCAGCTTATCAAATAGAAGGGGCTTATAACGTTGATGGAAAAGGTATGTCTAACTGGGATCATTTTGTGAGAATACCAGGAAAAACTTTTAAGGGAACAACAGGTGAT
>JAHLFN010000076.1 GCA_018883725.1 Candidatus Fusobacterium pullicola
ACAAATAAAATTTTGTGTTATAATCAACTTATAAGAAATACTTGGGAGGAATTTATATGCGTAAGATAATTATGTTAGGAGATAGCTTAATAGATTGGAATTATAAATCTCCATATGAAAATTATGGAAAAAACGGATATAGAACAAGAGATGTTCTTTGGCTATTAGAAGAAAACAAAAATATAGTAGGAGATATTGGAATACTACTAGTAGGAGTAAATGATTTTTTTACAAATATAGATATGGAAAAATCTAAAAATTATTATAATAGAATAGTAAATAAACTGGAGAAAAGAGTATCTAAAATAATTTTAATCTCTCTTCTTCCAACTGATAGAAAAATTACTAATGATAAAATAGTTCTTTTTAATCAATGGTTAGAAGAAAATTATAAAAAGTATTTTTTAAATTTGTATCCATTATTTATAGATAATAATTTAGAGATAAAAAGAGAGTATACAACTGATGGAATTCATTTAAATCATGCTGGATATGAGATATTTAATAATAAACTTGATGAAAAAATTAATGAAATAAGATAGATACATAAAAAATTTAGGAGTGGAATATGGAAAATAATTTTTGGAAAGAATGGTTTAAATTAGTAGTAATGCTTATAGGGATACTTGTTATATGGATAGGATTTATTTTTATATGTGATAAGTATTTTGGAAAATCTTTTGAAGAGATGAGGTTTATTCATTATTTTATTTTTATGGTATTGATATTAAAAGCAAAGAATATATTTTTAAAAAGAATAAAAAAGGATGAAGTTGATAGCGAAGAAAATAAATAAATTATAATAGAGAGAGAGGTTTTTATATGATAAGAGAAGAGGAGTTTTATAGAAAACAGATGGTAAATGGAGTTGTCTATATTATTGGAGAAAAAGAACCTTTTTCTGGAGTAATAAATTTTAGATATAAAAATGGACAGTTAAAAGAGAGAGAAACTTTTATTTATGGAATAAAAGAGGGAGCAAATATTAGATACTACGAAAGTGGTCAAATAAAGGAGTCGAATGATTTTATAAATGGAAAGTTAAATGGCGACTCTATTCAGTACTATGAAAATGGTCAAATGAAAGAATCGATAGTTTTTAAAGATGATAGAATAAATGGAGATTGGGTAAAATACTATGAAGATGGAGCTATAAAATCTAGAGGGTATTTTATAGATGGAAAATTAAATGGAAAAAAAATTAATTATTATCCAAATGGAAACATTATGGAAATAATAACTTTTAGAGATAATATACTTCATGGGGATTATATTTCTTATAGTGAAAATGGAGAAATTAGAATAAATGAACATTTTATAAACGGACTAATCGAAGGAGAGAATATTTACTATTATGAAGATGAAGAGATAAAGATAAGAGAAAAAAATAAAAAATAATCTTTGTCCATTAAACTAAATAAAAAACCTTAAGGCTTGTACTAAGAACAATTCTTAAGGTTTTTTTTGAAATAGATAAATATTTTATAAATAAGCTATCAATAATTTTATAGTTTCAATGACTCCTTCAATATGAGTTCTTTCATAGTGATGAGAAGATTCTACACTCGGTCCTATACAACCACATTTGAAATCAAATCCTTGTAAAATAGCGGCACTTGCATCAGAACCATATCTATTATAAACATCAACCGTATATTTTATATTATTTAGTTCAGCTGCTTCCATAAGTTCAAGTCTTACACTTAGGTCATAAGGAGTTTTATTATCTTTAGCAGCTATACTAACTTTTTTCTCATCTCCTAAAGCTTCTGCTCCAACTAGTCCAATATCTAGAGCTATAAATTCATCCATATCATCTGGAATAACAGAAACTCCATGCCCTATCTCTTCATAATTAGAGATGTAAATATATAATCCATTTTTAGGTTTAAGATTATTATCATTTAGATATTTAATATAACCAAGAACTTGAGCAATACAAATCTTATCGTCAATAAATCTTGATTTTATATATCCACTCTCTGTGATTACAGTACGAGGATCAAAAGATACAAAGTCCCCTACTCTTACTCCTAATTGCTCTGCATCTTCTTTAGTATAAATCTCTTCATCTAGTCTTACTTCCATAGTAGAAGCATTTCTAGGTATCTCTCTTGCTTCATCTCCATATATGTGAACAGAGCTTTTAACAGGGACTATAGTTCCCTCAATAGCATCTCCATCAAGAGTATGAACTAAACAATTCTCTCCTTCTACTCCACCCCAATTTACACCACCTAAGTTTACAAGTTCTAGCCTACCATTTGGTTTTATTTTTTTAACCATAGCTCCAATAGTATCAACATGGGCAGAAATCATTTTTTTATAATTATTATCTTCTCCCTCAATATAGGCAAGAATAGCTCCTTTTCTAGTTAAACTATAAGGAACATCTAACTGATCTAACTCTGCTCCTATTCTTTCCATAGCTTCATCAGTATAACCTACTGGACTCGGAATATTTAAAAGATCCACAGCCATATCTAGTACATATTCAATATCTAAGTTAATATCCATAATAATTTCACTCCCTTTTTTATTTTTCTATATATAAATCTTTTAGATTGTGCATCATAGTAGGATTATATTCAAATCCTTTAACTCTTTTATTAATACCTATATTTTCATTTTTGTAAAGTAATAACCCGAAAGGAGCATCATTTTGTAAAATCTCTTGAGCTTTAAAGAAAAGTTCTTTTCTCTCTTTAGGATCAGAAGCTAATTGAGCTTGTTCTATAATTTTATCTAATTTTTTATTTGTATAAAAAGCTCTATTTCCAGCTCCACCGTGAGAACTACTATGTAATAATGGGAAAAATACAATATCAGCATCTGAAGTACCAGATACCCAACCACCAAGTAATGCCTGATGTTCACCTTGAGCTGTTTTTTGTAGGTAAGTTCCCCACTCGAGAGTTTCAATTGTCATGTCTATTCCAATCTCTTTTAAGTTAGCTTGTATAATTTGAGCTAATTGAAGTCTTGTAGTATTATCATTTACAAATAAAGTAAATGAAGGATTTTCTATTCCAGATTTTTTTAAATACTCAATTGCTTTTTCTTTGTTATATGGATATCCCTTTACAGTGTCAGAGTAACCAAATACATTAGGATTTACTATAGAATTTGCCGGGATAGCTTTTCCCATAAAAATAGAATCAGACATACTTTTTTTATCAAGTGCATAGTTTACAGCTTTTCTAAAATTTTCATTATCAAAAGGTGCTTTTTCATTGTTAAAAGTTATATACTCAGTTGAAGTAGTAGGTTTAGATATAAGTTGTAATTTTGGATTTTTTTCAACAGTACTTCCATCAATGGCATCCATATTATAAGCTATATCTATTTCTCCAGTTTCAAGAGCAGCTAGTCTACTACTATTTTCAGTAATAGCTCTATAAGTTAAATTATCTATTTTAGGTTTTCCTTCAAAATAATTATCAAAAGATGTAAGTTCTATTTTTTCTCCACTTCCCCAATCAATAAATTTATAAGGACCAGTTCCCATAGGAGAAGTAGCAATCACGTCATTTTTAGCCAAAGTATCTTTTTCGTTTAAAATTGCAGTAATAGGATGAGCCAATCCAAAAAGCAATGGTGATGACGGTTTACTTAGAACTAATTTGACAGTATAGTCATCAATCATTTCCACTTTTTTTATAGCATCAATCATAACTCTACTTGCTGGTTTATTAAGCATTCTATTAATACTAAATACTACATCTTTTGAAGTAAGAGTATCTCCATTATGAAATTTAACTCCCTTTTTTAATTTTATAATAAGTTCTGTTGGAGTAGTATACTCATAAGATTCTGCTAATTCTGGAACAACATTGCCATTTTCATCAATTTTTAATAGAGTATTAAATATTTGCTCAGTAATCGTAAGAGCAGGAATCTCATTATACATATTTGGATCCAAACTTTTTGGTTTTGAACCTTGTGAAACTACAACACTATTATTAATTTTTTCCTCTTTCTTTTCACTACATGCAGTTATAAAAAGAGAGAGTCCTAACATAGCAAATACAAACTTTTTCATAAAATCCCCTCCAAGTTTAATATTAATAGTTATATCTTACTATTGAAAATAAAATTTTAAAAATAGATAAAATATATGTTTTTCTTTCAATAGATATATAATTAAATAAACCAAGATTTAAAATTTTAATAAAAAATGGCTGATACAATTTTTATTGTATAGCCATTTAGATAGTTTTAAGATAATGATTTTAAAATTTTAGCTAGTTGGTCAGGACAAGAAGTTCCTCTTCCTCTACAGTCAATTCCTTCTAATTTTTTTATAACTTCATCTTTATTCATTCCTAAGATAAGATTTTGAAGTCCATGAGTATTTCCATCGCATCCACCACAAAACTCTATTTCAGTAATAATTCCATTTTCGTCAAACTCTACTCCGATCTCTTTTGCACAAATTTTTTCAGTTTTATAATATTTCATAATATCCTCCTACAATTTTAATTCCATATAGGAGTATTATACAAAAAAATATATAAAAATACAAGTTTTATAAAATTACATAGGTATTTATAAAAAATATGGTAAAATATTAATTAGAGAAAATAAACTTAGGAGGAAATTATCTAAAATGAAAAAATTATTAGTAACAGGATTTATTTTATTAGCTTTAACAGGATGTGGAAAAGAGATTGATATTTCACAAAAACAAGTAAGAAATGGAATTGTTTATACAGTAAATGCAACTGAGCCATATACTGGAAAAGTTATTGGAAAGTATAAAAATGGAAAAGAAAAGCTTCTTGAAAATTTTAAAGATGGAAAATTTAATGGAACTCAAACTTATTATTATGATAATGGACAAATTAAAGAAAAAATATCTTATGAAAATGGAGTACCAGTAGGGACTTATTATGAGTATCATCAAAATGGAGAAATAGCATATACAGGACAATTTTCTAATGGTAAGAAAAATGGAGAGTGGAACAGATATACAGACGAGAAAAAATTAATTCTTACTGAGACATATAAAGATGGTAAATTAGAAGATGTTAAACAATTTATAGTAGATACAGACAAAATAAAAGGAAAAATAAATAGCTTATTTAATTAAGTAAAATATAGAAAATCAAACACTGTTCAAGTATAGGAAAAAACAATACTAAAAAAATAATACTTTGATACAAAATTGAAAAGTAATTAGTGAATTTTAAAAAAATAAAAAAAAAATTAAAATTACACTTGATTTTTTTGTGATTTAGGAGTATACTTCTTTCTAACAACTAAAAATAATAATTTTATAAAAAGGAGAGAAGGGACTATGTTAATGTTTAATGTAATAATATTTGTCATATGCATAATATTACTCATACAAATAGATATGAGTCTAATTTCATATACAAAAAATTACGTTAGGCATATGGTATAGTTTTAACTTAGTAACTATAGAATTTAGATAGGATAGGAATATTTTATTTAAGTATAAAGATACAGCCTAATAAGGCTGTTTTTTTATAACTAAAATTCTGTCCGTCTATAAGAGACTTAAATAACTTTTTATTAGCATTGTTTTTAGTGGAATCAATATTTATATACATTTTAAAGGGGGAGTCAAAATGAAAAAATTTACTTTAATGCTTTTAGGACTGTCGTTTCTAATTACAGCTTGCGGGGGAGAAAAGGAAGCTAAAACAGCAAAGGAGAGTAACACAATTAAAATTGGAGCTACAGCACCATTAACAGGACCAGTAGCAATTTATGGAGTTACAGCTACAAATGGTTCAAAATTAGCTATGGAAGAGATCAATAAAAATGGAGGAATTTTAGGGAAACAAGTTGAGTTTCTTGTCCTCGATTCAAAGGGAGATGCTACTGAAGCGATTACTGCTTATAATAGACTTGTAGATGAGGGGATTGTAGCATTTATTGGGGATGCTCCTTCTAAGCCTACACTAGCTATAGCTGAAGTTGCTGCTCAAGATAAGATGCCAATGATTACACCAACTGGAACACAATTTAACATTACAGAAGCTGGACCAAACGTATTCCGTGTATGTTTTACAGATCCTTACCAAGGAGTAATTTTAGCTAATCTTGCTAAGAAAAATTTAGGAGCAAAAACAGTAGCTATTTTAGTTAATAACTCAAGTGATTATTCTGATGGAGTTACAAAAGCATTTCTTGAAGAAGCAAATAAACTTGGATTAAAAATTGTTGCTAAAGAGGGATATGCTGAAGGAGATAAAGACTTTAGAGCTCAACTTACAAAGGTGGCATCAGCTAATCCAGATGTATTAGTTATTCCAGATTATTATGAACAAGCTGCTTTAATCTCTACACAAGCTAGAGAAGTTGGAGTTAAATCTACTCTTATTGGACCAGATGGTTGGGATGGAGTAACAAAAGCATTAGATCCATCTTCATATAAGGCTATTGAGAATAGTTACTTTACTAACCACTACTCATTAGAAGATAAAAATGAAAAAGTACAAAATTTCGTAAAAGCATACAAAGCAAAATATAATGAAGATCCATCATCATTTGCTGCTCTATCTTATGATGCTGCATACATTATGAAAGATGCAATTGAAAAAGCTGGTTCAACTGATAAAGAAGCTATTGTTAAAGCTATGAAAGGTATTGAATTTGATGGAGTTACTGGACACTTAAAATTTGATGATAAAAATAACCCGGTTAAAGCTGTAACTGTTTTAAAAATTGTAAATGGTAACTATACTTTTGATTCTGTAATTCAACCAGAATAGTATTAAAATTATAAAAAATTTAGTGTGGGAATTAGGAGTAGCTGAAGCTGATGCTTTAGCTCTCTAAAATTCTTAAAAGAACTTTATTCCTAGCTAAAATAACTATAAGACATTGAGAGGAGAGAAAAAATGGAATTTATTATGCAAATTATTAATGGACTACAGATTGGTAGTATCTATGCACTAGTTTCACTTGGTTATACCATGGTTTATGGAATAGCACAACTTATTAACTTTGCACATGGGGATATTATTATGGTGGGAGCTTATGTTTCACTATTTAGTATACCTGTTTTTACAAGAATGGGATTACCCGTATGGCTTACAGTAGTACCTGCTATTGTTATTTGTGTAGTCTTGGGTATGTTAACAGAGAGAATTGCATATAGACCACTTAGAAATTCACCAAGAATTTCTAACTTAATCACAGCCATAGGAGTAAGCTTATTCTTAGAGAATTTATTTATGAAACTTTTTACCCCTAATACAAGAGCCTTTCCAAAAGTATTTACTCAAGAGCCTCTTAGATTTGGTGATATTTATTTAAATTATGGGACTGTTGTAACTATTATATTAACTTTGATACTATCTATAGGGCTACAATATTTTATGAAAAAAACTAAGTATGGAAAAGCTATGCTAGCTACAAGTGAAGATTATGGAGCAGCAAGACTTGTTGGTATTAATGTAAATAGTACTATACAGCTTACATTCGCAATAGGAAGTGGATTAGCTGCTATTGCTTCTGTATTATACGTTTCAGCTTACCCTCAAGTTCAACCTCTTATGGGATCAATGTTGGGAATAAAGGCATTTATAGCTGCGGTACTTGGTGGAATAGGAATTCTTCCAGGAGCAGTAATAGGAGGATTTATTCTTGGAATTGTAGAAAGTTTAACTAGAGCTTACTTGTCATCACAACTTGCAGATGCTTTTGTGTTTGCTATACTTATTATAGTTTTACTTTTTAAACCAACAGGACTTTTAGGAAAAAATTTAAGAGAAAAAGTATAGGAGGAAAGAGAGATGAATCAAACAAAGAGATGGAGTTATGCTTTAACTCTGGTTCTAATAGTTATTGGATATTTTTTATTAACTGGATTGATAAGTTCTGGAGCTATTTCAAGATATCAAACAACAGTAATGATTTTTATATGTATAAATATAATTTTGGCGGTAAGTTTGAATATAACAGTTGGTTGTCTTGGGCAGATAACAATTGGGCATGCTGGATTTATGTCTGTAGGAGCTTATGCAGCAGCACTATTTGCAAAATCTGGAATTGTAGCTGGGTTGCCCGGATATATTATAGCCTTAATTATTGGTGGAATTGTAGCTGGAATAATTGGAGTCATTATTGGGATTCCTGCTTTAAGATTAAATGGAGATTATTTAGCTATTATTACTCTTGCTTTTGGAGAGATAATCAGAGTTTTAATAGAATATTTTGATTTTACAGGAGGGGCTCAAGGACTTAGAGGAATTCCACGTTTTAATAAATTTGGAGTAATTTATATAATAATGGTATTATGTGTAGCTATGATGTTTTCACTTATGACAAGTCGTCACGGAAGAGCAATTTTAGCTATTAGAGATGATGAAATTGCTAGTGGAGCATCTGGAATAAATACTACATATTATAAAACTTTTGCTTTTACAGTTTCTGCTATATTTGCTGGGGTAGCTGGTGGAATATATGCTCAAAACATGGGAATTCTAGGAGCAAGACAATTTGATTTTAACTACTCTATAAATATTTTAGTTATGGTAGTTTTAGGAGGAATGGGAAGTTTTACTGGTTCAATAATATCAGCAATTGCTTTAACAGTTTTACCTGAAGTATTGAGAGAGTTCTCAGATTATCGTATGATAGTTTACTCTTTACTACTAATTTTAACTATGATTTTCCGTCCAACTGGATTATTAGGACGTAAAGAGTTCCAAATCTCAAAATTGGTTGAAAAATTTATTACAAAAAGGGGGGCAACAAATGTCAAATAGAATTTTACATGCTAAGGATATAAATATTACTTTTGGTGCTCTTAGAGCTGTAAGTGATTTTAATTTAGAATTAAGAGAGAAGGAATTAGTTGGACTTATCGGACCAAATGGAGCTGGAAAGACAACTGTATTTAATATATTAACTGGGGTATATTCTGCTACATCTGGAACTTACACTTTTAATGGAATAGAGGTAAAGAAAACTCCTACATATAAATTAGTAAGAAGAGGACTTGCTAGAACTTTCCAAAACATTAGACTTTTTAAAAATATGAGTGTATTAGATAATGTATTAGTAGCAAATAACTTTAATATGAAATATGGAGTTTTTACTGGAATTTTCCGTTTACCAAAATTTTGGTTAGAGGAGAGAAGAGCAAAGAAAAAAGCTTTAAAACTTCTAAGAATTTTCGATTTAGATAAGTATGCCGATACTCCAGCTGGAAGTTTACCATACGGACAACAAAGAAAATTAGAAATAGCTCGTGCTATGGCTACTAATCCAAAAGTTTTATTATTAGATGAACCAGCAGCAGGAATGAATCCTACTGAAACTGAAGAGTTAATGAAAACTATAAAGTTAATAAGAGATAAGTTTGGAATAGCAATTTTATTAATAGAACATGATATGAAACTGGTTTTAGGAATTTGTGAAAGACTTATAGTTTTAGATCATGGAACAATTATAGCTAGTGGAGATCCACAAAAAGTTGTTAATGATCCAGCAGTTGTTACTGCTTATTTAGGTAAAGATGATGATGAAATTGATGAAGAGGAAGAGGAAAATAAAAAAATCGCTTCAGTAAAAGCTGAGATATTTAATGATGAGGAGGAAGAGTAATGGAAAGAGATATTATGTTAGAGGTTAAAGATTTACATGTGTATTATGATAATATACATGCCTTAAAAGGAATATCTTTGAAAGTAGGAAAAGGAGAAGTAGTATCTTTAATAGGTGCCAATGGAGCTGGAAAAACCACTACTCTTCAAACAATATCTGGACTTATTCAATCAAGAAGTGGTGAAGTTATATTCGAAGGGAAGGATATAACTAAAGTGGAGTGTCATAAAATATGTAAAATGGGAATAGCTCAAGTTCCTGAAGGAAGAAGAGTTTTTGCTAGACTTCCTGTAAAAGATAATTTAAAATTAGGTGCGTTTACAGTTGATGATACTCCAGAAAATCTTGAAAAAGATAGAGCTAAATTTTATGAAGTTTTTCCAAGAATGGGAGAAAGAAAAAATCAACTTGCTGGAACTTTATCTGGTGGAGAGCAACAGATGCTAGCTATGGGAAGAGCTCTTATGAGTAGACCAAAACTTCTTATATTAGATGAGCCTTCAATGGGATTATCACCTTTATTTGTAAAAGAGATATTTTCTGTAATTAAAAGATTGAAAGAGGCTGGAACTACAATACTTTTAGTTGAACAAAATGCTAAGATGGCTCTTTCTGTTGCTGACTATGCTTATGTTATTGAAACTGGAAAGATTACTATGGAAGGAAAGGCCAAGGATCTATTAAATAATGCTGATGTAAAGAAAGCTTATTTAGGAGCTTAATAAAAACTTTGTACCATTTTATAAGGGCTATTGTATAAAATTTGCAATAGCCTATTTTTTATTAAAAAAATTCTCCGTTTATTCACTATATTGATAGCAATTTTTATTTTTAATTAATTAAATATTTATCAATATATTTCCGATTTTATTTTGATATACAAAATATTTATATTGACTATTTTAATATTTTGTGATATCATTGTGATGTTGTTAAAATATCTAAACACAAAATATTAGAGGTGAATAAAATGAGATATTATTTGACAAAGTTTCTAGTTGGAACTTTAATTATAGCTGGAATGCTAGGCTGTGATGGCAAAGAGAATGAAAAAGTCATTAAAAATGAAAAAGAAAAGAAAGATGAGTTAGTATTTGTAAATTATAGGGATATTAGAGATTTAAATCCCCATCTTTATGCTGGAGAGATGTATGCACAAGAGATGTTATATGAAACTCTTGTTAATATTGGTCCGAATGGGTATGAGCCATGTCTTGCAGAGAGTTGGAGTATAAGTGAAGATGGAAAAGTATACACATTCAATATAAGAAAAGGAGTAACTTTTTCAGATGGAACAATTTGTGATGCCAATGCTATTAAGGCAAACTTTGATGCTATTTTAGAAAATAAGAGCAGACATACTTGGTTAGAAATGATGCATCTTTTAGAAAGTGTGGATCTAGTAGATGATTACACAATACAGATAAAATTAAGTAAACCATACTATCCAATGCTTACAGAATTAGGAGTAACTAGACCTTTTGCAATGATATCTCCAAAAGCTATGAAAAATGGTTCAACTAAGAATGGAGTAAATGCTTATATAGGAACGGGACCATATATCTTAAAAGATTTTGTGACAGATGAGTATGCTATATTTGAAGCTAATGAAAATTATTGGGGAAAAGTTCCAGAAATTAAAAAGATTTTAGTAAAAGTAATTCCAGATAATCAAACTCGTATCTTAGCACTAGAGAAAGGAGAGATAGATTTAATATTTGGAAAAAATATGATAGATGCTGATGCAGTAAATAAATATAAGAATAGTGATAAATTTACAGTAGCCCTATCTGAACCAACTTCAACTAGACAAATTGTTATAAATACAAGTAATCCAATATTAAAAGATAAAAATATAAGATATGCTTTACAACATGCTACTAATAAAGAGGCTATATCTAAAGGAGTATTTTATGGTTTAGAAAAGCCAGCTGATACATTGTTTTCAAAGACAACTCCTTATTGTAATATTGATCTAAAGCCATTTAATTTTGATATAGATTTAGCTAATAAATATTTAGATCAAAGTGGTTGGGTAAAAGGTAAGGATGGTATTCGTACTAAAAATGGTAAAAAATTAGAGTTAAATCTATTGTATAATAGTGATAGTGTTACAGAGAAAACTATTTCTGAATATTTACAGGCAGAATATAAAAAAATAGGAATAGCTATAAATATTATAGGACAAGAAGAGCAATCTTATCGTGATAATATGAAAGCAGGAAATTTTGATATGGTATTTAATATTTGTTGGGGAACACCATATGATCCTCAATCTTCTTTAGCTGCAATGCGTCAACGTGTGTATGGAGATTATGCAGCTCAATTAGGATTAGAAGATAAGGCAGAGATAGATGAGGCTATAACAAAAATTCTTGTTTCTACAGATGAAGAAGAAAGACAAAATTTATATACATTTGTATTGACAAGATTACATGAAGATGCTGTATATATTCCACTTACTTATGAGTGTAATAAAGCAATTTATACTTCTGATTTAAAAAATGTTAAATTTACACAAACTCAATATGAAGTTCCATTTGCTGAAATGACTTTTGGAAATTAATTATAGGATACCATAGGGATAGGCATAGCCTATCCCTATTTATTAAAAGGAGGAAAAGTGAAAAATTATATTATTAAAAGAATTTTGATGAGTATTCCATTACTTATTTGTATTTCCTTTGTTTGCTTTATATTTATAAATTTAATTCCTTCAGATCCAGCTGAAGTAGCTTTAAGAGTTAGACAAACTCCTATAATTACAGAGGAAGCTATTGCACAAGTAAGAGAAGAGTTAGGCTTAAATGATCCATTTTTTATAAGATATATAAAGTGGTTTTTTCAGTGTTTAGCTTTAAATTTTGGAGTAAGTTATACAAATCCTACTCGTACAGTTTTAGGTGAGATAGGAAGATGTCTTCCAGCAACCTTACAATTAGCGGGACTTTCTTTAGTTTTTGTTATATTTTTAAGTTTACCTATTGGCTTTCTGTGTGCTGCATACAAAGATTCTTGGTTTGATAAAATTATGAGAGGAATTGTTTTTATGACTACAGCAATGCCAGCTTATTGGATAGGGTTATTAATGATTTGGTTAATAAGTATAAAACTTGATTTATTGCCTACAAGTGGGGCAGGTTCTTTTAAACATCTGATTTTACCAGCTTTTACAGTATCACTTACATATATATCTACATACATAAGACTAATTAGAAATAATATGTTAGAGAATATGAAAGAAGATTATGTTCTTTATGCTAATGTAAGAGGACTACAGCAAAAAAATATTTTAAGAAAGCATATTTTAAAAAACTCTCTTCATTCATGTATTACAGCAATAGGAATGAGCATACCACAACTTATTGCAGGGACTATAGTAGTAGAAAATGTTTTTGCATGGCCAGGAATAGGAAAACTTTGTATAGCTTCTATTTTTAATAGAGATTATCCTGTGATACAGGCATATGTTTTAATGGTCGGAACACTTTTTGTTATGTTTAATTTAATATTTGATATAATCCAATATGTTTCTGATCCAAGACTTAGAAAGGGGATGGATTAAAAAATATGATTAAAAGACTTTTAAAAAATAAGATGGCTTTAATATGTATAGCTTTAATTTTAATGTTAGTTTTTATGGGAATTTTTGCCCCACTAGTAGCACCAAATGATCCTTATGAAAATAATATTTTAAATAAATTTGCACCTTATTCATGGCAATATCCATTAGGAACTGATCATTTAGGAAGATGTGTTTTGTCAAGAATGATATATGGAATAAGACCTACACTTTTCTTATCATTAGTTACAATGGTCGGAACTATCGGTATAGGAACGTTGATGGGATTGTTATCAGGATATTTTAAAGGAATAATTGATAATGTAATAATGAGAATAGTTGATATGATGCTTTCTTTCCCGAGCCAAATAATGATATTAGCTGTAGTAGCTTTATTAGGAGTAGATATTAGGAACGTTATTATAGCTAATGTTTTTATTAAATGGGCTTGGTATGCAAGAATGATCAGAACAAATGTTATAAAATATACAGATAAAAATTTTATTCTTTTTTCAAGATGTATAGGCTCTGGAGAAAAATTTATACTTTTTAGGCATATGCTTCCTTGTATTGCTTCAGAAATGGCTGTATTAGCTACTTTAGATATTGGATGGGCTATTTTAAATATTTCTACTCTCTCTTTTTTAGGACTTGGAGTACAAGCTCCTATTCCCGAGTGGGGAGCTATGTTGAATGAGGCAAAAAATGTAATGACTACTAATCCAATACAAATGATAGCTCCAGGTGTAGCAGTAGTAATTTTAGTAGCAGCTTTTAATTTTTTAGGAGATTGTTTAAGAGATGCTTTTGATCCAAAGGAGGCAGAAATTTAATGAAAAAAACGTTATTGAAGGTAGAAAATATTTCTATATTTTTGAGAAAAAAGAGTATAAAAAAAAGTTTAGTTGAAAATGTTTCTTTTGAATTAAAAGAGGGAGAGTGTCTTGGGATTCTAGGAGAGAGTGGAAGTGGGAAAAGTTTAACTTGCAAATCAATTATGGGATTATTAGATAATAAAACTTTTTTTACTGAAGGAAAAGCTATATATAATGGAGAAAATCTTTTGGAAGCAAAGGGTGAAGATCTAAGAAAATTAAGAGGAAAAGAAATTGCTATGATTTTACAAAATCCTATGACTTGCTTTGATCCTTTATATACAGTAGGTTATCAAATAATGGAGACATTTGTAGAGCATACTTCACTTTCAGCTCAAGAGATAAAAAAGAAATCCATTGAAATTTTAGAAAAGATGCAGTTAAAAAATCCAGAAGATATTCTTTCAAAATTTCCTCATCAATTAAGTGGTGGAATGTTACAAAGAATAATGATAGGGCTAGCTTTATCGATGAATCCTAATTTTATAATAGCAGATGAACCAACTACAGCTATTGATGCTATTACACAATTTGAAATTATGAAAGAGTTTCAAAAAATAAAAAATAGCGGTAAAGTTGGAATGATTTTCATCTCACATGATTTAGGAGTAATTTCTGAAATAGCTGACTATATTATTGTAATGAACAAGGGAAAAATTGTTTCACAAGGAAAGAAGAATGAAGTTTTTTCCAAAACTAAAGATGAATTTACCAAGATGTTAATAGAAAAAAAGTTAGCAGTTATGAATAGATATAAAAAGATTATGAAAGGGGAGAAAGATGTTATTAGAGGCTAAAAATATAAATGTAAGTTTTAAAAAGGAGAATCAAAAAACAATTTTTGGTAAAGAAAGACAACAGGTTATTAAAAATGTATCCCTTTCATTAAAAAAGGGAGAATGTCTTGGAATAATAGGAGAGAGTGGAAGTGGGAAATCTACTTTAGGAAAAACTTTAATTGGACTTTTAAAACCAGACAGTGGAAATATAATTTTTGATGGAGTAGATATGTATAATGCTACTAAAGAGGAAAAAAGAAAGATACAACAGAAGATAAGTATTGTATTTCAAGATTATACATCTTCTGCCAATCCTCGTTTTTTAGTCAAAGATATTATAGGGGAATCTTTGAGAGTATTAGAGAGAAAGCTTGGAAAAAAAATAGATAAGGTTAGTAAAATAAAAGAGCTATTGGAAACAGTAGGCTTAAATGAAGGTTTTATGAATAGATACCCTCATGAATTAAGTGGTGGACAATTACAAAGAGTATGTATAGCTAGAGCCGTAGCTACAGAACCACAATTTATTCTTTTAGATGAAGCTATTAGTTCTTTAGATGCTTCTACTCAAACTCAAGTAATGGATTTACTAAAAAATTTGCAGAATAAATATAAATTATCATATATTTTTATTACCCATGACTTACCATCTGTTACATATATATGTGATAAAGTGCTATTTTTTCATGATGGAGAAATTGTAGAAAAGGTAGAGGATATTTATAAACTTTCAAAAGTAAAAAGTTCTTATGCTAAAAAATTATTAAATTCTATTTTAGAAATAGATTTTGATAATTAAAATTATTTAAAAGATTTTAACTATAAAGTAATTATTGATTAAGGAGTAAAATATGGAATTTAAATTAGGAAATATAGTTTGTAAATTAGGAGAGAAAGTTTCAGGATTTTGGGATATTGAAGGATATAGTATTCCTACTACTATAATAAATGGGAAAAAAAGTGGAAAAATAGTAGCTATATCTTCTGGAATACATAATTGTGAATATGTGGGAATACAGAGTGCTATTGAACTTTCTCAAGAGATAGATCCAGTAAATATAAATGGGACAGTTATAATATTTCATCCAGTTAATTATTCAGGTTTCTTTCATAAAATTCCAGCTGTGATGCCTGAGGATAACAAGAACTTAAATAGAGCTTTTCCAGGAATTGAGAATGGAAGTACAGCGGATAAGATAGCCTATCACTTTTCTAAGTTTCTTTATCCTCAATTGGATTTTTTTATAGATTTACATGGTGGAGACTTATATGAAAGAGCTACAAATTTTGTATACTCTCCAGGAATAGGAGATAATAAAGTTATAGAAGTATCTCACGAAGTTGCTCAAGTACTTTCTGTTCCTTATAGAGTAAGATCTTCAGCTAAAACAGGAGCATATAATTCTGCAGCTATTCAAGGAGTTCCCTCTATGTTAATTGAAAGAGGGGGAAATGGACTTTGGAACAATGAAGAAGTGAAAGAGTATAAAAAGGATATTCTTTCTGTTTTAGGATACTTCAATATTATAGACTTTTTAAATGAGAAGAATTTAAATCAAAAAGAGATTAGTATAGCTGAATATATTTCTTCTGAAGTAGATGGATTTTGGTATCCTAGATATAAAGCTGGAGAAAAATTTAATGAAGGAGATTTGTTAGGAGAAATCAAAGATTGCTTTGGAAATATTATTACTTCATACTATGCAGAATTTGATGGAGTTATACTATATGGAGTCTTTTCATTAGCAATAAAAAAATCTGAAGAAATCTTAGCTTATGGTAAAATTTAAATTGTTTCAAATTTTTTCTTGCAATTTATTAAAAGTTATGATATCATAAATACGTTAATTAAAAAAGTATATATGAGTAAGAAAACAAAGAACTTTTCTTAAAAAATAAAAAACTAGCAAGGCGAATTTTTTTTTTCGCCTTTTTTTATTTATTAAATTTTTTAGGAGGTTATTAAATGAATACAAAATATATTTTTGTCACTGGAGGAGTTGTATCATCACTTGGAAAGGGAATTACTGCTGCCTCATTAGGAAATTTATTAAAAGCTAGAGGATATAATGTAACTATTCAAAAATTTGATCCATATATAAATGTTGATCCGGGAACAATGAATCCATATGAGCATGGAGAGGTATTTGTTACAGATGATGGAGCTGAAACAGATTTAGACTTAGGACACTATGAGAGATTTATTGATGAAAATTTAACAAAATATAATAATATAACTACTGGAAAAATCTATCAAACAGTTATAGAGAGAGAAAGAAATGGAGAGTATCTTGGAAAAACTGTACAAGTAGTTCCTCATATAACTAATGAGATAAAATCAAAAATAGAGATAGCTGGAAAAGTTAATAACTCTGATATAGTTATAACAGAGATTGGTGGTACAGTAGGAGATATAGAATCAACACCGTTTTTGGAATCTATCAGACAATTTAAATATGATATAGGACGTGAAAATGTATTGTATATTCATGTTGCTTTAGTTCCATATCTAAAAGCAGCAGGAGAGTTAAAAACAAAACCAGCACAACACTCTGTTAAAGAGTTAATGAGTTTAGGAATTCGTCCAGATATTTTAGTTTGTAGAACAGAGCACGATTTAAATGAAGGATTAAGAAAAAAATTAGCTATGTTCTGTGATATAGACTATGATGCTGTAATAGAAGCTAAAGATGCTAGTACTATTTATGAAATTCCTTTAATTATGGAAAAAGAAGGTTTAGCAAATGTTACTTGCAAAAAACTAGGTATAGAGAATAGAAAAGCTGACTTAGCTCCATGGGAAAAAATAGTTTATGATATTAAAAATCCTAAATCAGAAGTAAAAATAGCTGTAGTAGGAAAATATGTTGAATTAAAAGATGCGTATATAAGTATAAATGAATCATTAGAACATGCTGCTTATTCATTAGGATACAAAGCTAGAATAAAATATATACAAGCTGAAAATCTAGATGTAGAATCTTTAAAAGGATATCAAGGAATATTAGTACCTGGAGGATTTGGTAATAGAGGAGTAGAGGGAAAAATAGCAGCTATCAAATATGCTAGAGAAAACAAAATCCCTTTCTTAGGAATATGTTTAGGTATGCAATTATCAGTTGTAGAATTTGCTAGAAATGTTTTAGGATATGCTGATGCTAATTCAAGTGAATTAGATGAAAATACAACTCATCCAGTAATTCATATAATGGAAGATCAAAAATATATTGAAAAAATGGGTGGAACAATGAGATTGGGAGCTTATCCATGTGTTTTAGGAGATGGAACTTTAGCTCAAGAACTATATGGCTCTAAAGAGATAAGTGAAAGACATAGACATAGATATGAGTATAATAATCTATATAGAGAAGAGTTAGAAAAAGCTGGATTGAAAGTTTCTGGAACATCTCCAGATAATAACCTTGTAGAGATAGTAGAATTATCTAAAGATGTTCATCCATTCTATATTGCTGGACAATTCCATCCAGAATTTAAGACAAGACCAAATAATCCACATCCATTATTCAAAGGATTTATAGAAGCTAGTGCTAAAATAAAATAATAAAAGTATAGAAAAGGAGATTTTACTTTTGAATAAGTAGAATTTCCTTTTTGATATAGAATATTAATTTAAAATTAAATATTTTTTGACAAAAAAGAATAAATATGTTACTATGTGAAAAAGAATACAAAAAAAGACAGTTCATTTGTACCATCCTGTCTATAAACAAAACTAGGGCTCTTTTTTTATTATAATTTTTTGAATAATAGAAAAGTTCCTTTTTTATTGCTTGTTTATAGAGTAGAAGGGTAACTTTTCTTTTTTTATTTTTAAAGTTATGATGGAGGAAGTTTATATGTATACATTAATTAGTGAAGCAAGTTTTGATAGTGCTCATTTTTTATTAGGATATAATGGAAAGTGTAAAAATATTCATGGACATCGTTGGACAGTAAAAATGGAGATATATGGAGATAAGTTAAAAAAAGAGGGGCATTTGAGAGGAATGCTAATAGATTTTGGGGATATAAAGGGAATGTTAAAAGAATTAGCTGATTATTTTGATCACTCTTTTATTATAGAAAAAAACAGTATGAGAGAGATAACATTAAATGCTTTAAAAGAAGATGGGTTTAGAATTATTGAGGTAGATTTTAGACCAACAGCAGAAAATTTCTCAAAATATATCTTTGATTATTTTAAAGAGAAAAATATCCCAGTAAAAAAAGTAATAGTATATGAAACACCAAATAATTGTGCTACATATAGTGAGGAGATCAGATAATGGCAAATTTTAAGGTTGTAGAAATTTTTGAGAGTATTAATGGTGAGGGAAGAAAAGCTGGACAACTAGCTATTTTTGTGAGATTACAAAAGTGTAATTTACATTGTAGTTACTGTGATACAATGTGGGCTAATGGTGATGATGCTCCATATACTTTAATGAGTGAAGATGAGATATACGATAGAATAATAAAAAGTGGAATAAAAAATATAACTCTTACTGGAGGAGAACCTCTTTTACATGAGAATGTAGAAACATTATTAAAGAAAATAGGAGAGAATCCAGAGTTAAGTTTAGAGATAGAAACAAATGGAAGCATACCTCTTGAAAAATTCTCTAAATTAGAAAACCCACCATCATTTACTATGGATTATAAATTACCAAGTAGCAAAATGGAAGGTACTATGTGTTTGGACAATTTTAAATATTTAGAAGATAAAGATACAGTAAAATTTGTAGCTGGAACTATAGAAGATTTGAGAAAAGCGAAGGAAATAATTGAAAAATATAATTTAATAGGAAAATGTGCTGTATATTTTAGTCCAGTATTTGGATCTATAGACCCAGTTGAGATAGTGGAATTTATGAAAGAGAATAAATTAAATGGAGTAAATCTACAATTACAACTTCATAAATTTATATGGGATCCAGAAAGTAAAGGTGTATAATGATAGATAAAGAAGCGATTGAAAAACATATAAGAGGAATACTCATAGCATTAGGTGATGATCCAGATAGAGAAGGACTTATAGAAACACCTAAAAGGGTAGCTAACATGTATGCTGAAATTTTTCAAGGTATGAATTATACAAATGATGAGATAGTTGATATGTATAATAAAAGTTTTGAAGTTTCAGATACTTTAGATAGTCAAGATATGGTTATAGTTAAGGATATAGAGATTTTTAGTTGTTGTGAACATCACTTAGCTTTGATGTATGATATGAGTGTGACAGTAGCATATATTCCTAAAAATAGAGTAATTGGACTTAGTAAGATTGCAAGAATATGTGATATGGTAGGAAAGAGATTACAACTACAGGAAAGAATAGGAAGAGATATTGCAGAAATTTTAAGTAAAATAATAGGCTCGAAGGA
The DNA here is from genome assembly GCA_018883725.1 of Candidatus Fusobacterium pullicola. Classification (NCBI taxonomy): domain Bacteria; kingdom Fusobacteriati; phylum Fusobacteriota; class Fusobacteriia; order Fusobacteriales; family Fusobacteriaceae; genus Fusobacterium; species Candidatus Fusobacterium pullicola. The sequence goes on from JAHLFN010000076.1 coordinate 20,186, forward strand.
TATAGCTGTTTTAATTAAAGGAAAACATGGATGTATGACAGCTAGAGGAATAAATAAAACAAACAGTTTTACAGAAACCTCTACATTTATGGGAGAGTTTAAGAATAACTATATGTTACAAAATAGATTGTTTAGTAGATTATAAAGGAGATAAACATATGAGAGTATTAGTATTGTTGAGTGGTGGAGTAGATAGTTCAACATGTCTAGCTATGGCAGTAGATAAATATGGAAAAGATAATGTTGTGGCTCTATCAGCTTCTTATGGACAAAAGCATACAAAAGAACTAGAATCAGCTAGAAAAGTAGCAAATTATTATCAAGTAGAATTATTAGAGATAAATTTAGGGAAAATTTTCTCATTTAGTAATTGCTCTTTGCTTTCTCACTCTGATGAGGATATCCCACAAGGGAGTTATGATAGTCAATTAAAAGAGAGTGATGGAGAGAGAATTTCTACTTATGTTCCTTTTAGAAATGGATTATTTTTATCTACAGCAGCTAGTATAGCTCTTTCTAAAAATTGTCAAATTATATATTATGGAGCTCATAGTGATGATTCAGCAGGAAATGCCTATCCAGATTGTAGTCCAGAATTTAATGAAGCTATGAACCAAGCTATTTATCTAGGGAGTGGAAAGGAAGTAAGAATAGAAGCTCCATTTGTAAATATGCATAAAAGTGATATTGTGAAAAAGGGACTTGAATTAAATTTACCGTATGAACTTACATGGAGTTGTTATGAAGGAAAAGAACACTCTTGTGGAAAGTGTGGAACTTGTATAGATAGAGAGAAAGCTTTTGAAATAAATGGAGCTATAGATCCATTAGTAAAAATAAGAAGAGGAGATAAATAATGAGAGATTTAAAAGATTTAACACTATTAGGAAATCAAGGGATAAAATATCCAGATAATTATGCACCTGAAATTTTAGAGACATTTGATAATAAGCATCCAGATAATGATTATTTTGTAAAATTTAATTGCCCAGAGTTTACAAGCCTTTGCCCTATTACAGGTCAACCAGATTTTGCTAATATAATAATATCATATGTTCCAAATATTAAAATGGTTGAAAGTAAATCATTAAAACTATATCTTTTTAGTTTCCGTAATCACGGAGATTTCCATGAAGATTGTGTAAATATTATAATGAAAGATCTAATAAAATTAATGGATCCTAAATATATAGAAGTATGGGGAAAATTTACTCCAAGAGGTGGAATTTCAATAGATCCATATTGTAACTATGGAAAAAAAGGAACTAAGTGGGAAGAGATAGCTATGACAAGATTAGCTAACCATGATATGTATCCAGAAAAAGTAGATAATAGATAGTAGATCAAAAGGGAGCTTTTAAACTCCCTTTTATATTTTCAATATTATGACATAGAAGAATTAGAAATCTTAGAAAGAGTATATTTTTTTTGTAAGCCACTATTAAAAATTAAAGTATCTTCATTTATAGTAACTTCATTTTTTAAAGATGATCCACTCTCTAATACAAGAGAGTAGTATTTAATCTCTTTTTTATTAATCTCTCTCTCCTCGTCATAAGTCATATCAGCTTCAAAATTCTTTTCTGGAATTTTAAGAAAATTTCTAAGCTCAATAAGATTATTTGGATAGCTCTGATTAAAAAGAATTTTATTTATAAAATTTCTTCCAATTTCAGCATAATTTTCCTCTTCTATATATACGTAGGCATCAGTTCTCTTAGTATATGGAATAGCTAATTTATTTATAAACCCTAATGTGATATGAGCATCTGCTCCAATAAGCTTTAGAAGTTTTATTAATTTTTCATCTCCAGTTCCACCTAAAGTAACTAAAACAATTTCAGGGATAAAAAATCTTACCTTATGGTAATTCTTTAAAATTTTATCATGTGTATTCTCATCTATTATTAGAATACCAGTTTTATTTTGATAATATAACCAAGGAGATTTTTTATCATAAAGATCAAGCTTATAATTAAAAGTATCTCTGTTATCAATTAAAAACTTATCAATATTTAAATCATTATTTTGCTCATAAAGCTTTATAAAATTAAAGTAATCAAAGTTTTCTAAATTATTAGGTGTGATAATTCCTCTTACTAATAGATCATTTGCTAAAAACTCTTTTTTAGAAAGAATGAGTACATTTTTCATATATTCATCTTTAGAAGGATTAAAAAAGTATTTTTTAATTTTTTCTAATAGGTTTAAATTCTTATTTGCATTAGAGGTAAAATATAAAAATATTAAATACTCAGTTTCACTATCAAGTAAAATATTTTGAATCTCTTCATTAAAATTTTCATATGTTAGTAGGGCTATTTTCTTTATCTTATTATTTATCATTTTTTCTTCCTTTTATTTAAAATCTGTCTACATATTTTATCACGTTTTTTTAAAAAATGAAATTAAATTTTTATAAATATTGTCTATTTTTTATGGATAAAAGAACTAATTTAATACTACAATTTTATTTACTATTTTCCATTTTTATTATATAATAATAAATGCAAATTAATTTATTATATAAATAGTAGGAGGATATAGTAATGTTTAAATTAATTGGTGTCCTATTGATATTGGTAGGATTTACTTTAAAGTTAGATACTATTGCTGTAGTATTACTTGCTGGAATAGCTACAGGTCTAGTATCATCAATGGATTTTATGGAGATTTTAAGTGTTTTAGGAAGTGCCTTTGTATCAACTAGATATATGACGCTTTTACTTTTAACTCTAGCTACTGTAGGTATATTGGAGAGAAACGGATTAAGAGAGAGAGCAGCAAAATGTATATCATCTCTAAATGGAGCTACTTGTGGTAAGGTTATGACACTATATGTAATCATAAGAACTATAGCAGGAGCGATGTCTTTAAGATTAGGAGGACATGTTCAGTTTATAAGACCACTAGTTTATCCGATGGCTAAGGGTGCTGCTGAAAGAGAAGGTAAACTTACAAAAGAGTTAGATGAAGAGTTAAAAGGATTGGCTAACAGTATGGAAAACTATGGGAATTTCTATGGACAAAATGTATTTATAGCTTCATCTGGAGTTTTATTAATACTAGGAACGCTGAAAGAATCTGGAATAACAGGAGTAGAGGCTTATGACATAGCCAAGGCTAGTATTCCTATGGCAATAATAGCTATAGTATTAGCTGGAATTAGAAACTATATATTTGATAAAAAAGTAAGAATGAAGAAAGGTGATATTAATGGTTAATACACTTCTTGAAATAATGTATATAATTTGTGGAATTATTTTGATTGTATGTGGTATATATGCCCTAGTTGATAATGCTAATCCTAAAAAAATTGGAACGGCAGCTTTCTGGATAATATTTGGAGTTATATTTATAGTTGGACCATATATAAATCCAGCAATAATAGGAGCTTTGCTTTTAGTAATGGGAGCACTTACAGCTACAAAGAGTGTAAGATTAGGAAGTCTACAAAATAGTAGTGAAGAGTATAGAATAGCTCAAGAGGAAAAAGTTGGAAATAAAATATTTATTCCAGCTCTATCTATTGGAGTAGTAGCTTTTTCAGTTGCACAATTTACTAAATTGGGTGGACTTGTAGGATTAGGAGTAGGAGCTTTAGTTTCTCTTCTTTTAACTATGTTAGTAACTAAAGAGAGTGTAAAAAATATACCTTATGATTCATCAAGAATGTTACAACAGATGGGAGCTAGTGTTATTCTACCACAACTTTTAGGAGCTTTAGGAGCTCTATTTGCTAAAGCAGGAGTAGGAGAGGTTGTAGCTGGAATAATGAGTGGGATTATCCCTGATGGAAGTAGATTATTTGGAGTAGTAGGATATTGTATAGCTATGGCGGTATTTACTATGATAATGGGAAATGCCTTCGCAGCCTTTGCTGTAATTACTGCTGGAATTGGAGTTCCATTTGTTATTAATCTTGGAGGAAATCCAGCAATAGTAGGAGCTTTGGGACTTACAGCTGGATATTGTGGAACTCTTATGACACCAATGGCAGCAAATTTTAATATTGTTCCAGCTTCTATTCTTGAAATGGAAAATAAAAATGGTATAATATTAGTACAAGCTCCAATAGCTATAATATTATTATTTATTCACATAGTACTTATGTATATGTTAGCTTTTTAAAAATTTAGGAGGTAAAAATGAAATTATTAATTACAGGATTTGATCCTTTTGGAGGAGAAAAAATAAATCCAGCTTGGGAAGCTGTAAAAGGATTACCAGATAATATAGATGGAGTAGAGGTAATAAAATTACAAATACCAACTGTATTTAAAAAATCAGCTCAAAAATTATATGAAAATATAGATGCTGTAAAACCAGATGTTGTTATATGTGTAGGACAAGCTGGTGGAAGATATGAGTTTTGCGTAGAAAGAGTAGCTATAAACTTAGATGATGGTAGAATACCAGATAATGAAGGTTATCAACCTATTGATGTAAAAGTTTTTGAAGATGGAGAAAATGCATACTTCACAAACTTACCAATTAAAGCTATGGTAGAGGAAGTTAAAAAAGCTGGTGTTCCTGCTGCTGTATCAAATACTGCTGGAACTTATGTATGTAACCATATAATGTACTCTTTACTTTACTACATCAATAAAAATAATTTAAATATAAAAGGTGGATTTATCCATGTTCCTTATATTACAGAGCAAGTATTAGATAAAAAGAATACACCATATATGGATTTAAAAACTATAACTAAAGGATTAGAAGCTTCAATAAAAGCGATAAAAAATTATGAAGCAGATATAAAAGTTTCTGGTGGTAAAGAGTTTTAGTTAAAACTTAAAAGGAGAGGATTTTTTTAAATCTTTCTCCTTTTATTTTAATCTAAAAGAGTTAATAACTCTGAATAACTTTTATTCTCAATTAAGACTCCTGACAAATTCTCGTTAATGAATTTATTTAATCTCAATAAAATAAATGTAAGATTTACTTTTTTTATAGCTATCTCTAAGGCTCTCTTTTCTCCTAATTCTAATTTTCTATATTTTTCATATTCCTTTAGAAAAAGAGAAATATGATACTCCTCTTCATTTTTAGGAAATTTATATATTTTTATCCAATAATTAATTACAATAGCAATATCAAATATGAGAGCTCCACTTTGTGCCTCATTAAAATCTAAAATACCAACTATATGGTTATTTTTTATAAGAACATTATCTGGGAAAATATCATTGTGAACTATTCCTCTTGGAAGAAGAGAGAAGTCAAAATTTTTAATCTCATCATATGTTTTAAGAATTTTTCTCTTTTCTCCTAAAGATATATTTAGTTTGTTAAAGTTAATTTTATTATAATAAAATTGTAAGTCAATTCTTGATTTTCTATTTAACTCTTGATTTAATGAAAAACTATGGAATTTTCCAAGATATTTACCAATCTCATAAAGGCAATTTGCATTGAAAATTTTCAGAGGCTCTCCTTCTATAAAATAGAATAGAGCTATCATCCTATTTTTATAAACTACATAATTTTTTCCAAGAATAGTTTTTACCGGAGTACAACAAGGAATAATATTTTTTAAATTTAATAAGAGTTCTAATTCTTGATTTTCTTCAAAAATACCTCTTTTTCCTTCAAATACTCTCAATACAAACTTTTTATCAAAGCTTTCAATATAGTAATTAGTATTAAGAATACCACTTTCTATTTTTTTGAAAGTTTTAAAAGAGATTCCGTAGTTATTTAATATATTAATTACATCATTTTTATCTAAATTTGTATATACTGCCATTATTCCTCCTAGATTTATCCCAGTTATATCTTAACATTTTTAAGAGAACTATGCTATAATAAAATAAAAAATAGTTTTATTTAAGGAGAAAAGAGATGAATTATGATTTAGTTTTATTTGATATTGATGGTACTCTATTAGATTTTGATATGACAGAAAAAATAGCTTTAGAAGATACTTGTAGAGAGTATGGATTTCCTTACAATGAAGAGATGTTGAATGTATATCATCAAATAAATGTTGAATGTTGGAAACAATTAGAAGAAGGTTTAATTAATAAAGAAGAGCTAGCTTTTATAAGATTTGATAGATTTTTTAAAAAATTTAATCTAAAAGGAGAACCGATTGAATTTAATACAAAATATAGAAGTAGACTTGGAGAGGGAGCTTATCTTATAAAAAATGCTGTTGAAATTTGTAAAATTCTATATGGTAAAGTAGATTTAGCAGTAGCATCTAATGGTGGAAAGGATATACAATATAACAGATTAAGAAAAGTTGACTTAAAAAAATATTTCAAATATTTATTTATTTCAGAAGAGATTGGATATAATAAACCGGATATTAGATTTTTTGAAACAGTTTTTGAAAAAGCTAATGTAATATCTCCAGAGAGAGTGTTGATAATAGGGGATTCTATATCAGCTGATATTCAAGGAGGAAATATCGCGGGAATTAAGACATGCTGGTACAATCCTAAAGGGATAAAAGATGACAAGGCTATAAAAAAGGATTTTATTATTAAAGATTTAATGGAATTAGAAAAAATTATTTTGGGGTAGCATAGCTATCCCTTATTTTCTCCAAAAAATAGGGAAACCCTAACCTTGGGTAAGTTAGGGTCATATGGGTTTTGTTCACTTTCGTGAACTTATGGGTATTAGAAACAAACTGTCATTGTTCTACATAATTATACTATCATACTCTTATGGAATTGTCAATGTATATTTAAATTATTTGCCAATTTTATAATCTCAATTTGCTTATTCTTTAATCAATAAATATATTAATTCAGATGTTTTTTGTTTCTGAACTCCTTATTATATATATAATTAGCCACAAACATCGCTGATATTCCACCAACAATTTTAGTAATAATAACAGGAAAAACTAAATTTTTATCTATTCCAGCTGTAAATCCTAAATGACTTCCAAGCACAAAAGCTCCACTTACAGAAAAGGCTATATTTAACAATTTTCCTCTTTCATCCATATCTTTTAAAATATTGAACATAGGAATATTATGTGCTAAACATGCAATAAAACCAGCTGTTGACTTTTCGTTTACTCTAAACATTTTCCCTATAGAAGTAAGCGGCTTTGTAAATACTGTTGTAACAAAATATAGCATAGGGAAAGCTCCAGCTAAAGTTATTGCTATGCTTCCAACTGTTTTTATTCCATCCATTATAGGCAACATATTTTTGACTAAAACAACCCCTGTTAAAGTCTCTAAAATTTGTAGAGCTAATCCAATAGTAGTAAGTATGAACATAAATTTTCCAAAAATAAAAAACCCTTTTGCAACTCCCTTTGGAAATTTTAATAGTGCCCAACATATGAAAATTGTAAAAGCTATAATTGGAATTAAATCTAAAAGAAGAATTTTTATTGAAAATCCAGCTACAATTCCTCCTATCAAACATCCTAATGGAATAGTAGAGATCCCAGCTAATATTCCTTTAGATAAATATTTTTCATCTTCTTTCTCAATTATTCCTAAAGCTACTGGAATAGAAAAAGATAAAGTTGTTCCCATAGTAGCACTCAAAAATAGACCAGAGAACATAGCACTATCATGAGTTGAGGCTAACTCTTGAGATAATATATACCCACCCATATCACTAGCAAGTATTGTTCCAGCAAACATAGCCGGGTCTGCTCCAATAATTCTGTAAAAAGGAGAAATTATTGGTTTTAAAAATGATGAGATAACTGGAGAAAAGGAGATGATTCCAAGCATAGCTAGAGCAAGAGTTCCCATTGTCATCATACCATCTTCAAATCTTTTTCCATATCCAAATCTATTTCCAAATATTCGGTCTATAGCCCCTACAAACATAAAAAATACCATAATATAGATAATTATCTTATTAATACTCATAAATCAATCCTCTTAAAAAATAATCCTATTTATTATATAATATTTTCTAAAAAAATGCTATAATCAAATTAAAGGAATATATACTAAATCACAGTGGGTGGGAATATGGTAAAAAGTGTTTTGTTTTTTAGTATAGTGTGTATGACTAATATTCTATATGGAGAGTTTAGAGAAATTACTCCGTTGGAAAATATTTCAATAATCGAGATAGAAAATATTAATCAAGATAAAGGTATGAAAAGAATTGAAAAAAAATCTAGAGATAATTCAATAAAATATGAAAATAGTAGACTCAATGAAGGGTGTGAATTAAAAGAGGAGAATAAAATAGAATATATTGAGAACGGTGATGAAGTTAAAGAGGTAATAGAGAAAAATAGTGTACCTCTAATATCTGAAGAACAATTGATTCAAATTATAAATATGGCTAAAAATTCCCCTCTTCCAGAAAATAATGTGGAAAATAAAGAGAATAGTATAATATCAAAAGAAAGTGATATGATTCAACAACCAGATTTTTTAATAGATATAAAAAATAAATTAGATAAATATAGTTTTTCTGATAAAAGTGAAGATATATACGGTGGACAGATTACAGCAAAGGAGATAACTTCAGATAAAATTATAGATAATCTTGAATTTGGTTTAGGAGTTGCTTATAAAAATAGTGAATACGATAATTCACAATATGAAAATAAAAATTCTGATATATGGAGTCATACTCCAATATATGCAACTGGAAAGTATAGACTTTCTAGTGATGAGGATAGTAGCAAGTATTTGAAATTAAATTTAGGATATGCTATTGGGGAGTATGAAGAAAATGAAGAGTATTTAGAAAGAAAAAATCAAAGTGGGATGTACTATGGTATAGGAGCAGGAGTTGAGTATACAGATCTTTCATTAGATTTAATATATCAGGTAAATAAAGATGCTTATGAAAAATGGGATAATTCAACTAAAGATGACTCAAGAATAACATTTTCAATAGACTATAAGTTAAGTTTTTAAACTTAACTTATAGTCTAGATATTTAATAGTCTAGATATTTAATTTTTTTTAAGATGCTCTAGATATTTTTCAATATTGTGTGCTACCTCAGCTCCATCAGCTACTGCTGTAACTATCTGTCTTAAATTTTTAGGTCTAATATCGCCAGCAACAAAAACTCCATTGACGTCACTCATTAAATTTTTATCTGTAGGAATAAATCCAGCTTCATCAATTTCAACTTTTCCTTTAAATAGTTGACTTTGTGGAGCATAACCTATAAAAACGAAAGTACCAAACGTTTCATCAGTACTTGCTTGATACTCTGTTATTTCACCGGTACAGTTATTTTTAAATTTAGCACTTCTAGGTAAAAAATCTCCACTCATCTCTAAGATTTCAGTATTAAATTTTACCTCTATTTTAGGATGAGTTAAAACTTTATCAGCTATTGATTTAGCACAAGTAAATTCTGGCTCTCTAGCAATTATTGTTACCTTTCTAGCAAATTTTGTTAAAAATATAGCTTCTTCAGCAGCAGCATAACCAGCTCCTATTACAAATACATCCATATCTGTAAAAAATTCCCCATCACAAGTAGCACAGTAAGCAACTCCTCTTCCCTCATACTCTTTTTCTCCTATAAATCCAACTTTTCTAGGAGTAGCTCCTGTAGCAATTACAACAGTAAAAGCGTGGTATTCATTAGATTTAGTTTTTATAATTTTTATGTCATTACTTAAATCTAAGTCAATAACTTCATCACTAAGAAATTCAACACCAAAATTTAAAGCTTGTTGTTTTAGATTTTCAGCATACTTAGCTCCAGTTGTTTCAATTATTCCAGGATAATTTACAACTTCATTGGTAACAGTTATTTGACCTCCAGGAATAGATTTTTCAATTATTAGTGTATTTAATTTGGCTCTTCCACCATAGATACCGGCTGTAAGTCCAGCTGGACCAGCACCTATTATAATCATATCATATATTTTATTCATTTTCTCACTTCCATACTAATTTTTTTGTCATAACTAAATGTATATTGATTATAAGATTTTAAGTAAGAAAAGTCAACTAATTTTATCATAAATATTTAAAGATAATACTTTTAATTTAACAATAACAATATTTTTTATTAAACTTATATTATTTATATTATTAAAAAAATAAAAAAACTTTTGTAAAAGTATTTATTTCATAGTATAATATAAATTATAAACTTTTAAAGTTTTTATTATATAAAAAGGAGGAAAAATGATAACTAGAACATTAACAGAAGAGGAGTTAAGAGAAATTTTTTTTATGTAAAAATGGATATAGTGATGAAAAAATAAAAATTAGAGCAAACAAACAGATTTATTTAATATTTTTAATTCAACTGAATACTGGATTGAGAGTAGGAGATGTTTTAAGATTAAAGAAAAGAAATTTTAATAATAATTTTCTATATTTAAAGGAGCAAAAAACAGGAAAAATACAAAATAGAAAGATAAATAGAGAGTTAGTTCAAAAAATAGAGGAATATTGTTTAGTAAGAGAGTTAGAAAATGAAGAGAATTTATTTGATATAAAGGTAAGATGGGTACAAAGATATATACAGATTATAGCTCAAATATTAGGAATGAGAGATATATCTACCCATAGTTTTAGAAAAACATATGCTCACTTACAATATATAAATAATCAATGTAATATAGAACTAGTGAGAAAACTTTTAAATCACTCTTCAATTGCTATAACTCAAAGATATTTAGGTATTACAGATGAAGAGGTAAATTTAGCATCAGAAAGATTTAAAATTATTTTCTAAAATCTATTTACAAAATTAAATTTTGATAGTATATATAATATTAACAAAAGAACATCAATAGGAGGGATTACAATGACAAAGAAAGAATTTATAGATTTATATGCTGAAAAAGGAAATTTAACTAAAAAAGAAGCTGAAAAAGGTATCAATCTTTTTCTTGCAAGTGTGGAAGAGGCTTTAGTTAAAGGAGAAGAGGTTTCTTTTGTTGGTTGGGGAAAATGGGAGATAGTAGAGAGAGCTGGTAGAGATGTAAGAAATCCTAGAACAAAAGAAATTATAAAGATCGAGCCTAAAAAAATAGTTAAGTTTAAAACTGGAAAAATATTGGCTGATAAAATTAAATAGTTTTCAAAAAACCTGTATTTTACAGGTTTTTTCTTTAGTATTTTTTTAATTTGTGATATAATTCTACATATAAAATAGGGGGATGATATTTAATCAGTTATAGAGGTGAAATTTTGAGAGTAAGTATTAATAATATTATTATTTCATTAGGAAAAGATCAAGAGAAAGAGATAATAAAAGAGATAGAAAAAAGGGGAGTAAAGAGAAATAATATAAAAAGTATTATCTGGAGTAAAAGATCTATTGATAGTAGAAAGAAAACAGATATTAAGTTGATATATAATTTAGAGGTAGAATTGAATAAACCAATTGATATTACAACTTTAAATAATATATCTTTAGCTAAAGATGTAGAAAAGGTAAATAGAGAGCCAATTAGTTCAATAGAAAAAGAGGTAGCAATAATTGGAGCTGGACCTGCTGGTCTTTTTGCTGCTCTTAGATTGGCTGAATATGGATTTACTCCTATTGTGTTTGAAAGAGGAGAAGAGGTAGATAAAAGAGATATTACAACAGAGAACTTTGTTAAAAACTCTATTTTAAATCCAAATTCTAATATACAGTTTGGAGAAGGTGGAGCTGGAACATATTCTGATGGAAAATTGAATACAAGAATAAAGAGTGAATATATGGATAAAATATTTGAAACTTTAGTTGAATGTGGAGCTCCCTCAAATATATTATGGGATTATAAACCACATGTTGGAACCGACATTTTAAAAGTTGTTGTTAAAAATATGAGAGAGAAAATAAAATCATTAGGTGGGAAATTCTTTTTTAACCATAAGCTTGAGAATTTACATATAAAGGATGGAAAAGTAACTGGAATCGATATAATAAACTCAGTTGGAGAACTTGAATTTCATCCCTTTAAATCTGTAATATTAGCTATTGGGCATTCAGCAAGAGATACCTATAGAATGTTACATAAAAATGGAGTGCATATGGAAAGTAAGCCTTTTGCTATAGGAGCTAGAATTGAACATCCTAGATGTGATATAGATAGAATGCAGTATGGTAAATTTGCCGATAATGAACTTTTAGGATCAGCAACTTATAGTGTAACATATAATAACAGGGCAGAGGAAAGAGGAGTCTTTTCTTTCTGTATGTGCCCAGGAGGAGTTATAGTAAATGCTTCATCAGAGCTTAATACTTCATTAGTCAATGGAATGAGCTATTCTCAAAGAGATGGAAGATTTTCTAACTCAGCTATTGTTGTAGGAGTTAAGGAGAATGACTTTGGAAGTCATCTGTTTGCTGGTATGGAGTTTCAAGAAAAATTAGAGAGAAAAACTTATGAATTGGGACAAGGGTATGGAGCTTTATATCAAGGAGTTTTAGATTTTATAGGAAATAGAAAGACTAGCTATGAGATAGAGAGTAGTTATGAAATGAAAAAAACATCATATAATCTAAATGAGTTTTTCCCAGAAGTAATAGTTGATAATATGAAATCTGCTTTTCAATATTGGAGTAAAAATCCTATGTTTATATCACCAAATGCTAACCTTATAGCTCCAGAGACAAGAACTTCTGCTCCTGTAAGAATAGTAAGGGATATAACAGGAATGTCTATCAATGTTCAAGGACTTTATCCAATAGGAGAGGGAGCTGGATATGCTGGTGGAATAACTAGTGCTGGTGTAGATGGTGTAAAAATTGTTGATTTAGCTTTCACTAGGATAAAAGCTTAATATAAAAAATAGGGAGGGATTAATATGAAAAATTTTAATTACAATATTCCTACAAAAGTTCTTTTTGGAAAAGGAAAAGTTAAAGAGGTAGGAAAAGAAGCAAAAAAATATGGAGATAAAGTTTTATTGGTTTATGGTAAAGGTAGTGTTAAAAAGAGCGGACTTTTTGATATAGTGGTAAATAGTTTAAAAGATGCTGGAATACATATCTATGAACTTCCAAATATAGATCCTAATCCGAGAATAGATTCTGTATATCAAGGTGCAGAGTTATGTAGAAAAGTGGGAATAAATCTTATAATTGCAATGGGTGGTGGAAGTGTTATAGATTGTTCAAAGGCTATTGCAGCACAAGCTAACTATTGTGGAGATGTTTGGCAAGATTTATATGTAGAACAAAAGTTAGATACATTAACTTCTACTTTACCAATAGCTTCTATTCTTACCCTTGCTGCTACTGGAAGTGAAATGAATGGAAATAGTGTTATTTCAAATATGCATACTAATCAAAAATTATCAATAGGGCATGATATATTAAGACCAGTATTTTCTATTTTAGATCCAGAATATACTTTTACTGTAAATAAATATCATACAGCTGCTGGAATAGTAGATATATTAAGCCATCTATTTGAACAATACTTTACTCCTGACCACGAAGGGTATTTACAAAATCGTATGATGGAAGCTATGATGAAAACAGTTATTGAGTATGGACCAATAGCTTATAATGAACTAGATAACTATGAAGCTAGAGCAAATCTTATGTGGACAAGTTCTCTTGCTCTAAATGGTATGGTATCTTATGGAAAAGTGGAAACTGATTGGGCAACTCATAGAATGGAACATGAGCTAAGTGCTTTTTATGATATTACTCATGGAGTTGGACTTGGAATACTTACACCATATTGGATGAAATATGTTTTATCAGAGGATAATGTACATAGATTTGTGGAATATGGAAGAAACGTATGGAAGATACACGGACATGATAATATGGAGATAGCAAATAAAGCTATAGATAAAACTAGAGAATTCTTTAACTCTTTAAATATTCCTCAAACTTTAAGAGAAGTAGGAATTGATGATAGTAAATTAGAAAAAATGGCAGAGCAAGCTACAATGTTTGGAGCTATTGGAACCATGAAAAAATTATATAAGGAAGATGTTTTAGCTATTTATAAAATGGCTTTATGAAAAAAATTAAAAGATATAAAAAATAATTATTAAATATAGGGAGCTGATATTATGAGTTACAATGATTATTTTGGAAAAAATGTAACAAATATAAGCACAGAAGTAAGTAATACTTTTGTAAGAAAAGTGATGTTAAATATGATAGGAGGACTATTAGTGACTACATTGGTTCCTATCTATGTATTTTTTATTAATCAAGGTTTGATGTATACTTTAGCTAAATATTTAAATATTGTAGCTTTAGGAGAAATAGTTTTAGTTTTTGTATTAACTTTAGGTTTGAAAAAGATGTCATCTGGTACTGCTAGACTTTTATTTTATATATATGCACTAATGAATGGAATACTACTTTCAAGCTTAACTTTTATTTTTCAACCAGTATCTATACTATATACTTTAGCGGTTACGATTATTATGTTTGTAGTAATTGGAATATATGGTTATACCACAAAAGAAGATTTAACAAAATATGGAAATTTCTTAACTACAGGATTAATAACTATTATTATAATTTCATTAATTAATTTTTTTGTGAAAGCACCAATGCTATATTGGATAGGGACTATATTAGGAGTTGTAATATTTTCAGCACTAATAGCTTTTGATATTAATAGAATAAAAGGTATTGCTTCTGATATGGTTGGTAATGATGAGGAAACAATGAAAAAATTAGGTATAATTGGAGCTTTGAATTTATATCTAGATTTTATTAATCTATTCCTGTATTTATTAAGAATTTTTGGAAAGAAAAGAGATTAGGTGTAAGTTATGAAAAAGTATTTTGGAATCATTTTTTTATTAACCTCTTCTCTCCTACTTGCAAAAGAAAATTTTAATAATATGGGAGAGATACATAGTAAAATATTATCAAATAGAGGTAAAGAACAATTCAGAAAGAATATAATATTTAAAAAATTTGAAAGATCTGGGTATAGTAATAGTAATCAATATTTAGAGTATATTGGTGAGATAGAAAATAAATATGATAATGATTTATCTGAATATGATGTTAAGACAAAGGGATTTATGATGGGAACAAATAGTAATCTAATCTCTAACCCTAATACATATATCGGAGTAGGATTTGGATATTTAAAATCAAAAGTAGATTATCATAATGAAGATGGAAAAATTAGAACTTATGGAATTGATTACTATATTGGACAAAATATTGATAATTGGTTATTTATAGGGAAAGCTGGGTATAGTGAAAGTAAAAATAGCTACGAAGATTATAGATATAGAACAAAAGATTACTCTCTAGGAGTAGAGGGAGGCTATATGTACTCTTTAGGAGAAAAGAGTATTGTCTATCCATATTTAGCTTTTGATTGGAACCAATATACAATGAAGGCTCATAATGATATTAAAGATAACGAAGATAGAGTAGGAAGTGGAGCTATTGGAATAACATATGCTCAAGAGCTTGGAGAAAAGTTTTTACTTACTACATCTGGAGAATGGAATTATGATTTTTCTGAAAGAAAAGAAATTAAAATTAATGATGGAAGCAAAATAAAAGGATTGGAAGTAGGAAGAGAGACAGGAGTATTTAATATTAAACTTGGATATTATGTTGATCCTGATTTTTTAGTTAGCTTAGGATATAGTAGTTTTTTAAATAAAAATTATTATTATGATATGTTTACCTTTACTCTTTCACATAACTTCTAATTGACAAAAATATATTAATTTGTTATAATAATTTTAACAACCCTTGGGAAGCTACCTATATGGACTAGGTGGCTTTTCTTTTTTTATTTTTTGAAATTGTTATCTAACTACTTATAATAAAAAAATCCTCAGTAGTAATTTACTGAAGATTTTACGTATTTATTATTAATCCAATATTTCTTTAAGTGTATTACTAATAATTCTTGTTAGAGTTTTTTTGAGTTTAAAGTAATCAAATCTAACGTTACTAAATTATCTAAATGACGTCTTAAAGTTTGAATACTTTTTATCTCTTTTACATATTTCAGTAGCTCTTTATCAGGTAATGGATTTTCTTTGGCAAAAATATAGTTTTGAATATATATGAACAATATATTACATTCAACTTTTGAAAGATTATGAGAGCTTTCTATATTTTCTATATATTTTTTTGCATAATTAAGTTTTAATATCTTATCCTTAAGCATCTGTATAATACTTTTTTGACCATTAACAATAAAATTTAACATTCCAATTACAAAGAATGTTACTTCTCCATAATTTTTTACTTTTGAAGTATTTAAGAAAAGTTCAGCATATTTTTTCTATCTTCAAATATTGAATAAGAAAGAGATAAACCTGTATAAATATCTACTTTTCTTGCTAAATACATAGAGAAAAGAAATCTTCCAAATCTTCCATTTCCATCATAGAACGGATGGATATACTCAAAATAATAATGAACAATAGAAGCTTTCAATAAAGATGGGATATCCTTTCTATTCATAAACTTAATTAAGTCATTAATATGTTCTACTATAGTTTCTTCTGAAGGGTCTCCACTATGTATATTACTAGCTCCATTTGAAACATTTATTCTTCCTTTTCTAAATAAAGTTCCATCTAATTTATTTTCTGGATTTTTTAAAATATCCTCTGAGAATATATCATCATACATTTTTCTTATCTGTTCTGGAGAATCAATATTTTCAATATTATTTAATATAATCTGAGTGTATTTATTAACAATACCAGAGTAACGAGTAGTTTTCTTTTCAAAAATATTTTTTCTTGTAGAAGATTAATTTCGTTTATAGGTAAACAGAATAAAGAATATTGCTCTTTTATTACTCTTTCTCCTCTTAATATAGGATAAATTTTTAATTCGGTATTATAAGTACAACAATTCTCAATTCTTTTTTGATATTCTTCAACTACATTTTCTCCTTTAAAATGTAATTTTTCTAAACTTTCATATTGAACCATTTTATAAAAATCTCCTATATTATATTTATTGTTATATTATACTATACTTTATAGCAAAATAATATCAAAAAGTTAAATTACCTAATTAACTTTAATCCATCATCTAATTAGAACTTTTAGAATAGATTAAAAATTAATATTCCTCTCTGCTCCAATTTATGATATAATTAGTATAAGATAAAGGAGTGGTTATGGAAAAGAAAGTTGAAACAAGAGAAGATAGAGTAAAAAACAAGTGGATTGGAGCTCACGTATCTACAACTGGTGGTGTATTTAATGCTCCAATAAATGCTAATAAAATAGGAGCAAGAGCATTTGCACTATTTACTAAAAATCAGAGAAGATGGGAAGCAAAGCCCTTGACAGAAGAGGATATAATGGAGTTTAAAAATAATCTAAAAAAATATGGATATTCTCCAGAATATATATTACCTCATGATAGTTATCTTATTAATTTAGGAGCTGAAGATTTAGAGAAAAGGGAAAAATCTTTAAATGCTTTTATTGATGAAATAAGAAGGTGTGAACAATTAGGACTAAAATATCTTAATACTCATCCTGGAAGTCATATTAACGAAATAAGTGAAGAAAAGTGTATAGAAAATATAGCTGACTCCATAAATAAGGCTTTAGCTGTAACAAAAGATGTAGTTGTTGTACTAGAAAATACAGCAGGACAAGGTTCTAATATGGGTTATAAATTTTCGCATATAGGTAAGATTATAGATAAAATAGAGGATAAAAGCAGAATAGGAGTTTGTTTAGATACTTGTCATACTTTGGCAGGAGGATATGAGTTAAAAGATGAAGATGGATACAATAAAACTATGGAGGAGTTTGAGAAAGAGATAGGATTTAAATATCTTAGAGGAATTCACTTAAATGACTCAAAATTTGATACTGGAAGTAAAAAGGATAGGCATGACAGTATAGGAAAAGGAGTTTTAGGTGAAGAATTTTTTATTAGATTTATGAATGATAAAAGATTTGATAATATTCCCATAATTTTAGAAACTATCGATGATACTATTTGGAAAGAGGAAATAGAATATTTATATAGCTTGATTAAATAATAAGGGAGGCTTTAATATGGATTTTTTAACAAGAAGAAGTATTAGAAAATATCAAGACAGAAAAGTGGAAAAAGAAGTTATTGAGCAATTGATGAAAACAGCTGTTGTATCTCCAAGTGGAAGAAATGGGAGACCATATGAGTTTGTAGTTGTTGATGATAAAGAAATTATTAAGAAGTTAGCTCATTCTAAAGAGAGCGGAGCTCAATTTGCAGAAAATGCACCTCTAATGATAGTAACATTATATCACGAATATCCAACAGGAGAAGATGATGCTTGTATAGCAAGCACTATTATTCAGTTAAAAGCTCATGAATTGGGATTAGGATCTTGTTGGTTACAAACTAAAGGAAAAATCGGAACTAATGGTAAAACTTGTCATGAAAATATCAGAGAGATATTAAATATCCCAGAAGATATTCATATAAGTAATATGATATCGTTAGAATATCCAGCTGAAGAGAGACCAGCATATACAGAAAAAGATATGGATATGACTAAGGTACATTTTAATAAATGGTAAAATAAAAAAGAGTTATTATAGGCAAAGCTATAGTAACTCTTTTTATATTTTGTATAGCAGCTTCTTTTAAATTAAATTATTTGTAACATATGTTACTGAAAAGAATATAAAATTATGATATTATATTCTCAAGTAAAAGATAGTTTAGTTTGGAGGTAAATAAATATGGACGGTATTATAAAAAATATAGAAAGATCTAAATCAGTTTCTCTAAAGTCACAAATAGAGTATAAGGAAAATTCAATTGAGCAATTAATACTTGCTAAAAATCAAGGTGTAACTATGATTCTTTTTTCTTTTGATAAAGGAAAGGAGATTCCTACTCATACAGCTAATGGAGACGCTTTTGTTACTTGTTTAGAAGGGGAAGGAAAAATTATTTTAGGTGGCAAAGAACATATTCTTAAAGAAGGGGATTATATTCTTATGCCAGCAAAAGAACCACATTCAGTTCATGCATTAGAAAAATTCAAAATGTTACTTACTATAGTGATGTAAAAAATAGGAAGAGATTTTCTCTTCCTATAAATTATTTATTAGTTTTTTTAATGCTTTTCCTACAGCTTTATCTTGTTCAGCTTTTTTCAGCTTATTTAGTAACCAGTTCAACTCTTTTTCATCAATAGAAAGATTAGTCTTAATATAATTTTCTAACATCTCTATCTCCTGAGGCAATAGTGCTTTTCTAGTAGATTGGTTAATTTCACCAACTGTACCTTTTCCTTCTAAGAATGAGATTATTTTATTCCAATTACTATATAAATCAGTTTTTCTAAGTAACATTATAGACTTATAGTCTAATTGTGGTATTTCAGAATATCCTTTTCTTTTAAGATATAACCTTATTTCCTCGTCCTTGTATGTATCTATTAAAATTTCTCCAGCTTTTTTAGAGTTCATTATTTTAGGAAGTTTACTATCTTTTCCCTTTGTTCTCAAATACTTAGATAAAGGGATTACTTGAACAGCTTTAAAAAATTCTATAAAAAACTCGTTATTTGAATATTCTTCGGGAATTATATTATCTTCTATTAACTCAATCATATCATCTATCTTTTTAAAATCTAGCATATATTACTCCTTTTTTATTTTATATTTAAATTATAACATTTACTTTTATAAAAGTAAATTTGAAAGTTAGTGTAATATATGGTACTATTAAAGAAAGAATAATTTTTGGAGGATAAAATGAGATTAGATAAATTTTTAACAGAGTGTGGTTTAGGAAGTAGAAGAGAGGTAAAGAAACTTTTGGATAATGGAAAAATACAAGTAAATGGAGTTATTGTAAAAAATCCACAAACTAATATAAAGGAAAATAGTGATATAATAGAGTATGCAGGGAATAAATTAGAGTATAAAGAATTTAGATATTATATAATGAATAAAAAAGCTGGATATATTACTGCTACAGAAGATCCAAAGGAGAAAACTGTAATGGAATTATTACCAGAGTGGGTTATAAAAAAAGATTTAGCCCCAGTTGGAAGATTAGATAAGGATACAGAAGGATTGTTATTGTTTACCAATGATGGTAAATTAGCTCATTCACTTCTTTCACCTAAAAAACATGTAGATAAAACTTATTATGCAAAATTGGAAAAGGAGATAGGAGAAGAGGAGATTAAAAAACTTGAAAATGGAGTAGATATAGGAGGATATATCACTCAACCAGCAAAAGCTAAAATTGTTGGTGAAAAAGAGATAGAGCTTATAATTAGAGAGGGGAAGTTTCATCAAGTGAAAAAAATGTTAGAAGCGGTAAATAATAAAGTTATCTATTTAAAGAGATTAACTTTTGGTAAATTAGAATTAAGAAATATGGAGTTGGGTGAAGTTATAGAAATTGAGTTAGAAGATATTATATAATTTTTTGAAAAGAAGAAAAAATATTAAAATCAGTCATAGTTTTACTTAAAAACATTTTTATTTCTTTTAAAAAGTTTATATTTTATAAAAAATATAATAGGACTTTTAAGGAGAGGTTATGGATATTATAAAAAGAGGAGAAACGAGATTAGATACTCCACGAAGAAAAAAAAGAGAAAAAGAGAATAGAAAAAGTATCTTTGAAATATATCGTTCTCAAAAGACAATAAAAGATTATCTCTTTTATCTTAAAGATTTTTTACAATATATATATGAAGGTGAAGATATTAGAAGTGATGAACTTATAGATTTAATGAAAGATATAGAGAAGCAGGATATTGAAGATTATTTAACACATTTAATAGAGGATAGAAAAATGAAAAAAACATCTATTAATAAAATTATATCCGCATTAAAATCTTTGTATAAAGAGATGGAAAAAAATGGATTTCCCAATCCCTTTAGATATGTCGAATTATTTAAAGTATCAAGAAATATTGACAATGTTTTGAAATTGTCAGCAGAAGATATAAAAAATATTATAGGACATTATAAAATAAACGGTGAAAAAGAATATAGAAATATAACTATCTTATATACTCTTTTCTATACTGGAATGAGAAGTTCAGAACTTATAAATTTAAAATTTAAACATCTTCTTAATAGAGAGGGAAGCTACTTTATAAAGCTCGAAGAAACAAAGAGTGGAAAAGAACAATATAAATCTATATATCCAACTCTTGTTGAAAAATTATTGGAATATAAAAGATATAAACAACAGTTTTTTTCTATTTCTGATAATGATATAGAAGAGCAGTATATATTTAATAGTTCAATTGAAAAAAATACAAAATTAGCATATAGAACATTATATGATATAATACAAAATTTTGGAAAGATAATAGGAAAAGATATCAGTCCTCATAATATTCGTCATGCTGTAGCAACCGAGTTATCTTTGAATGGGGCAGATATATTAGAAATAAGAGATTTCTTAGGTCATTCTGATACAAGAGTTACAGAAGTTTATATTAATGCTAAATCAGTACTGGAAAAAAGAGTTTTAGAAAAACTTCCAGATTTAGAGAAAATATAAATTAATGGTTAAATAATAAAAAATAAAGAAACGATAATTTTAATTATAAAATTCATATATAAAATTGTAGAAAATAATTATTTAATTTCATTGTTATAATTTATATTATTTAAAATAAAATAAAAAAATTTAAGAATATATTACGTTTTATAAAAATAATAAAAACAAAAATAATTATTTAACAACTAACCAAACCAAATATAAATTTTAATTATATTTGGTTGTGTTATTAAATTTAGTTAAATAAAAATTATTTCGAATAATTTATTGATTGTAAGTATTAAAAATAGGGAGTAACACTCCCTATTTTTAATACTCTATTCCCTTTGCAATAACTTTTTTTAAATTTAAATGTTTATCTAGAAAAACTATATCAGCAAAATATCCAGGTTGAAGCTTTCCATATTCATTATCTATCTTAACAGCTTTAGCTGGATATAGAGTTGCCATTCTGATGGCTTCTTCTAAAGTTATATCACAATATTTAACTAAATTTTTAACTCCAACATCCATTGTAAGTGCAGAACCACCTAAAGTTCCATCTTCTCCAAAGCATTTTCCATCTTTGTAATAAACTTTATTTCCTTCAAAATAGAAATATTCCATATTAGTTCCCACAGGAGCTACAGCATCAGTAACTAAGTATAATCTTTCTCCCATAATTTTTATAGCTGATTTAATTGCTGAATAGTGGCAATGGAATCCATCGACAATTACTCCAGCATGAATATCGCTATCAAAAATTGCTCCAACAGCACCAGGGTTTCTATGGTTAAATGAAGACATCCCATTATACAGATGAGTAGCTAGAGTTACTCCATACCCTTCTTTCTCTTTTAACTCTTCATAAGTTCCATTTGTATGACCTAAAGCTACGTTAATTCCAGCTTTGTGTAGCTTAGTAATAAATTTCTTATCTGTTTTTTCTGGAGCTAAAGTAATTATTCTTACATTTTCTTTTCCAGATTCAACAATTCTATCTATGATTTTGTCTTCAGCTTCTCTTATAAATTTAGGATTATGTATTCCTTTCTTTTCTAGACTAATATATGGTCCCTCTATATGCAATCCTATGACACCATATTTTTCTTTGTCTAAATTTTCTACTAGAGATATAGCTTTTAAAATATTCTCATCACTTGTTGTAATAAGAGTAGGGGTAAATGAAGTACACCCTGATTTTAAATTTGTTTTATACATTGTTTCTATTGTCTCTTTGCTTATATCATCGTTAAAAAGTACTCCACCACATCCATTAAGTTGTAAATCTATAAATCCTGGTGTTACATAGCTTCCATTAGCATCAATCGTCTCTATCTTTGTTCCATCTTTTTTAAATGTCTCTTCATCTAATATATCAACTATTTTATCATCTTCAAATATTAATACTTTTTCTTTATAGAACTTATTTCCTATAAATAACTCTCCATTTATAATAGCCTTTTTCATAGTTTCTCCTTTTTAAAATAAGGGAAAGCTACATAATTAACGCAACTTTCCCTAGTTGATTTAAATATTTTATTTATTTTCGTTGTATAAATCAGCTAATAATTTTTCTGAATCTAAGTTTTCTTTCTCTATATCTTTAAAATATCTGTAAGTGCTTACTTTTAACTCTGAACAAGCAGCTTCATCTGAAACAATAATACCACTTCTATGTAGTTGAAGAGCTGAGATAGTCCACATATGGTTTACTCCTTCCTCTACTCCATGTTGAAGAGCTCTAGCTTTATTTGCACCTGTTACCATGATTAAAACCTCTTTAGCATCTAATATAGTTCCAACTCCAACAGTTAAAGCAAGTTTAGGAACTTTATTGATATCTCCACCGAAGAATCTAGAGTTAGCTATTATTGTATCCATTGTTAACTCCTTATCTCTAGTTCTTGATGAAAGAGATGATCCAGGCTCATTAAATGCTATATGTCCATCTGGACCAATTCCTCCTAAGAATAGATGAATACCACCGTAAGATTTTATTTTATCTTCATATCTTTGACACTCTGCTTTATAATCTTTTGCCATACCATCTAAAATATTGATATTTTCCTTTGGAATATTAATATGAGCAAAGAAATTATGATGCATATAGTAGTGATAGCTTTGATCATTATCAGGTGTAAGTCCTACATATTCATCCATATTAAATGTAACTACATTTTCAAAAGAAACAATTCCATCTTTGTTTAATTGGATTAATCTCTTATACATTTCTAATGGTGTTCCTCCAGTAGGTAGTCCTAGTACAAAAGGTCTCTCTTTAGTTGGCTTAAACTCATTAATTTTTCTTGCTACATATACTGCTGCCCAATCTCCTACATTTTTATCAGTAATAATTACTCTCATTTTTATTCCTCCTAATTAAATTTATTTTATTTTAAACCCTTGAACTAATTCAATAGCATCAAAGATATAGTCTTGCATATTTTTATTTTCTAACATCATTTTTATATATAACATATCTATTACAGTTAATTGTGATATTCTTGGTGATAATGCTGTTGATCTAAAATTATTTTTCATCTCTACAGTACTCAATTTTATATCAGCTAAATCCCTTATAGGATTAGGAGCTATACTAGTCATAGCAATAACCTTTATTCCTTTGCTTTTAGCAATTTTTGTTATATTGTACATCTCCATTGTTTTACCACTGTGAGAGATAACAAAGAGAACATCATTTGCTCCCATTGTACTTAAACAACTTAGTTGCATATGAGTATCCGTTTCTATTAATGCATGTTTTCCAAGTTCTAAAAGTTTATAGAAAAAATCTTTTGCTACTATACCTGAGAATCCAATTCCAGCTAACATTACTTTGTCTGCTTTAGAAAGAGCTATTACTGCTTTCTCTAATTCCTCAAAATCAGTAACATCACATGTATCACTTA
The DNA here is from genome assembly GCA_018883725.1 of Candidatus Fusobacterium pullicola. Taxonomy (NCBI): domain Bacteria; kingdom Fusobacteriati; phylum Fusobacteriota; class Fusobacteriia; order Fusobacteriales; family Fusobacteriaceae; genus Fusobacterium; species Candidatus Fusobacterium pullicola. The sequence goes on from JAHLFN010000076.1 coordinate 44,455, forward strand.
TAGCTGTTATATTTTCAGTAGCAATTTTTCTTCCAATTATTTCAAAACTATCCTCGGCTTTAATCTCTTCGTGCATAATATTTATATGAGATTCAGCTTTTCTATTTCCCAAATCTTGACTTAATGAAAGTTTAAAATCTGGAAATCCTTTAAAACCTAATCTTTTAGCAAATCTAACCACAGTAGCTTGACTTGTATTGGTAATATTTGCTAATTCATAAGTATTAAATTCTTTAATCTTTTCGGGATGTTCTAAAATATATTTTCCTACTTTTTTTTCAGTAGAACTCATATCCTTTAACATACTTTCAATTTTAATAAGTACCCCCATTATAAGTCCTCCTATTTTTTCATACTTCCTTGAGTAACATTTTCCTCTTTCATAAGTTTATCAATACTATTTAAAACATCTCTTTTGTTCAAACTCCAAAGTGGACCGATTAAACTATTTTTATCTCCATCACCTGTTACTCTGTGTATAACTATATTATACGATAAATTTGCCAAAATTTTAACTATTTTTTTCACATATTCATCTTTTTTTTGTAATTTTAATTCATTTCTATTATAAAGTTCTTCTAAAATGGTATTTTTAATAACATGAAGTAGATGAATTTTAACTCCCCAAGTTCCACATTCCTCTGCAAATACAGCTGTTTTCAGTGGGTCTTCTTCATCTTCATAAGGAAGTCCAACAATAATATGAGTTACAAACTTAATTTTTCTTTCATTTAATTTTTTAGTAGCATCTATATAAGTTTGCAATGGATATTGACGATTAATTCTTCTAGCTACCTCTTCATTTATAGTTTGTAATCCTAATTCTATCCAAATAAAATATTTTTTATTTAATTCATCTAACAAATCTAATACATCCTCTCCTAAACAATCTGGTCTAGTAGCAATAGCCAGTCCAACCACTCTAGGATGAGATAAGGCTCTTGTATAAATCTCTCTCAAATAATTTACATCAGCATATGTATTTGTAAAATTTTGAAAATAAGCTATAACTTCACCTTCTGGAAATTTCTTTTCTATTAATTTTAATTGTTCTTCAATTTGATTATATATTTCATCTCCACGTTTTCCAGCAAAATCTCCACTACCTCTTTCACTACAAAATATACACCCTTTTTTACTTAATTTTCCATCTCTATTAGGGCAAGTAAAGCCTCCGTCAAGAGAAACTTTATATATTTTTTTTCCAAAAGTTAATTTAAAATAATTATCTAAACTATTATATCTTTTCATTTTTTCCTCTATAAATTTTGTTACAATATTCTTTATTTTTTAAGAATCATAATCTTTTCTATTCCACTTTTAAAAGTTTTTTTAACTTGTATTTCATCTTCAACTACAGATATTATTTCATAAGTATTTCCATTAGAAATCCAAGTTTTTCCTACTATAAGAGGAGCTTTTAATACTATTTCTCCAGAATTTATATCAAGAGTAGATAAATCTGCTACTTGAGCTTCTCCAGTGAATAAAAGCAAGATCTCTTCATTATTTAAGTAATAAACTCTTTGAACAGTTGTAGCTGTATCTATTGTATTTTCTACTAAAAATTTTTTACCATCTAACTCTATTATATTAGAGTCTATTCTATAATTAGCATTCTCAAATCCTCCAGAATAGTTTGATCATTTTCTACAAAAAAGTCTTCTACTTTTAATTTATGAGTACTTGTACAACCTAGAAAAAATAAACTTCCTATAAAAATTGCTAACTTTATTTTCATTTATCTCTACTCCTTTACTAATATTTTACCATCTTTATAAAATGGTAAAATATCATATTTATCTATTGTAAAACAATGTTTCATATCTTCTATAAAACCGATAGATTTCAAATACTCATAGTGTTTAGTTCCAGTTAAAGTTAAGGCTATATCTTTAGAATTTTCTGCTATAATTTTTAATGCTATAGCTATATCAGATAATTCTATATTTTTTTGTTTAGTTACTCTTTTGATTATTTCTCCAGCACAAAGTGCATCATCCAACGAAAAATTATCATCAGTACCAGAACATATAATTACTATATCTTTATTATCTTCTATAATTTGTTTAACTATTCTTCCTATATTTAAAAAAGATGCTATATATATTCTCTCTGCTCCAATGGCACTTTTTTCTATTGCTCTTGTTCCGTTGCTAGTAGTCATATACATATTTCTACCTTCTATTAACTCTTTTGAATATTCTAGCGGAGAATTACCACAATCAAATCCAACTATTTTAATTCCCTTTCTTTCTCCACAAAGTAAAGGATTAGTATCTTTCTTAGAATTTTCTAAAACAGATTCAATATCTTTGTATGGATATATAGCCTTTACACCATTTGCTAAAGCAGTTGTTATAACACTAGTAGCTCTTAAAACATCTATTATAATAGCTGTTTTTCCTTTTACTTTCTCTTGAGTAATATTACCAGCAATATCAATTACATCTATTTTCATATCTCCTCCCTATTTATACTCTTTCCTAATAAGAGAATATCCTATTATTTGTGAAAAGTCAAATAAAAAAGCTACCATTCTAACTTTTTACTTAGAATTTGGTAGCTTTTTTTATTAGTTAAAATATTTTTCTATTAATTTATCATAAGTTCCATTTGCTTTTATTTCAGTTAAAGCTTTTTCAATTTTTTCTAATAGAGCTTTATCGTTTTTTCTTATAGCTATAGCGTACTCTTCTTTTGCTGCATCAGCCTCAGCTAATTTTAATCCTGGATTTTGTTTTACATAATTTTTAGCTGGTTCAGAGTCTAAAACAACAGCATCAGCCTTATCAGCTTTTAAAGCCATTATACCAGCATAAGCAGCGTTAAATCTTTCTATTTTAACTCCTTCTATCTCACTTACAACAGTATCACCAGTAAATCCTAACATAACTCCAACTCTTTTTCCTTTTAAGTCCTCAAAAGATTTTATACTGTTATCTCCTTCTTTTACTATTATAACTTGACTAGCTGTATAATAAGGTTGTGTAAATGCAACTGTTTTCATTCTCTCTTCAGTAGCTGTCATTCCTGCTATTACAACATCAACTTTCTTTAATTGTAAAGCTGGTAATAACCCATCAAAAGCCATATCCTGGATTTTTATATCAGCATTTAATACTTTTCCAATCTCGTTCATTAATTCAATATCAAATCCTGTTATTTTTCCATTTTCTAAATATTCAAATGGAGGAAATTCAGCATTTGTTCCAACATATATTTTTTCTTTAGCTAAAGCTGTAGCCGATAAAGATAGCACCATTATTCCAATTAAAGCTTTTTTTAATAGTTTTTTCATAATAAATATTCTCCTTTTTTATTAAGATTTTTTAATTATTTATTTAATACTTTATTTAAGAATTCTTGTGTTCTTTCATGTTTAGGATTAAAGAATAATTCATTTGGAGTAGTATCCTCTAATATGTTTCCTCTATCCATGAAGAAAATTCTATTTGCAACATTTTTAGCAAATCCCATCTCATGAGTTACTATAAGCATTGTCATTCCCTCTTCAGCTAACTCTCTCATTACATCTAGAACCTCTTTTATCATTTCAGGGTCTAGAGCTGATGTAGGTTCATCAAATAACATTATTTCAGGCTCCATTGCTAAAGCTCTAGCAATAGCTATTCTTTGTTTTTGTCCTCCAGATAATTGGTTTGGATAACTACTTGCTTTATCTTTAAGTCCAACTTTTTCAAGTAAAACAAGAGCTTTCTTCTCGGCAACTTCTTGAGATATATTTTTTAATTTCATAGGTGCTAATGTTAAATTTTCCATAACAGTTTTATGTGGAAATAGATTAAAGTGTTGAAACACCATCCCTACTTTTTGACGAATTAAATTTATATCAGTTTTTTCATCCATTATATCTTGATCTTTTATATATATATGTCCACTTGTTGGTTCTTCCAATTTATTGATACATCTTAAAAATGTAGATTTTCCACTTCCAGATGGTCCAATAATAGCAATAATATCACCTTTATTAACCTTAGCATCTATTCCTTTTAATACTTCTAAATTTCCATAACTTTTACATAATTTTTCAATCTTAATCACTTACTTTCAACCCCTTTTCTATTCCTCTCATAAATTTAGTAAACATAGCTGTCATAATTAAATAGATAAGACCTACAGCTAATAGTGGTTCTACACCTCTATATGTTTGACTTGTAATAATATTAGCCGAACGTAATAAGTCAACTCCACCTATAAATCCAACTATAGATGTTTCTTTTAATAAAGTTATAAATTCACTTACAAGTGCTGGTAAAATTTTCTTAACAGCTTGAGGTATAATTATCTCTTTCATAGCTTGACCATAATTCATTCCTAAAGCTCTTGCAGCTTCCATTTGTCCTTTATCTAATCCTTCTATTCCAGCTCTTATTATTTCAGCAACATAAGCACCAGAGTTAATACCAAATGAGATAGCAGCTATTACTAAAATAGGTGTATCTCTTAAGCTTCCTACAAATATTAAGTTTGCTAAAATCATAAGTTGTACCACTGCTGGTGTTCCTCTTATTAAATCAACATAAGCAAAGGCCAATTTTGAAAGTGGGTTAAATTTTTTCCATTTTTCACTATGTTTAAATGGATAAAAATGTGAAAGTTGTAATAGAGCTATAAATATTCCTAGAGCAACTCCTATTATAGCTGCCAAAGCTGTTGTTCCTACAGAAAAGGCAAGTCCATTTAATATATATTTATATCTCTCACCTCCTATAAAAATATCTTTCAGTAGTGCTAAATACTCCATTTTTCCTCCTTAATACTTTTAATTATTATATATTTTTATTTTTTATAAAAAAAAATACAGACACTAAAAATGTCTGTATTACATACCCTTAAATAATCCAATATCACTAATATATTACTTAATATTGGTTACTCTTTTATGCTCATGAAAAAAATAAAATTACCTTCTTCAATCTTTTCAAAAAGTTAGTATAATGCAGTCATTTTAATAGACAAGGCTATATTATTATAAATTTTATCTCTATAATTCCTCATCCTAAAATTCCTTAACATTTTACTTCCTCCTTTTTTTAATTTTATTCGATTATACCCCATATCGTTAAAAAAGTCAATTATTTTTTCTTGTTTTTAGAAATTATTTTTTATTATATTCCTCTAGAGCTCTTCTTAAAACTATCATAGCATTTTCAATATCATCAACATTTGTACAGAATGAAAATCTTACTTCCTGCTCTCCCATGCCCTCTGTTTGATAAAATCCTGGCCCAGGAGCTATAAGTAGAGTCTTTCCATCATAAGAGTAATCCGTTAATAACCATTTAGCAAATTTTTCAGCATTATCTACAGGAAGTTTTGCAAAAATATAAAAAGCTCCTTGAGGCTTAGAACAGATTACACCAGGTATTTTACTTAAATATCCATACATTAGATCTCTTCTACTTTTATACTTTAATCTTACATCCTCAAAATAGCTATCCATTGTATTTATAAGGTTTGCTGCAGCATGTTGCTCAATTGTAGAAACACATAGTCTAGCTTGACAAAACTTTAAAATATAATTCATTAATTCATGATTTTTACTAGCTATAAGCCCTATTCTAGCACCACAAGCACTATAGTGTTTTGATATGCTATCTACTAATATTACTCTATCTTTTAAATCTTCCATCTTCATAACTGATGTATATGGGCTATCATCATATACAAATTGTCTATATACTTCATCAGCTATTATATATAGATCATATTTTTTAGCTATTTCTCCAATCATTCTAATCTCTTCTTCTGTATAAACAGTTCCAGTTGGATTTACTGGATTAGAAAACATAATAGCTCTTGTTTTAGGTGTAATTAATTTCTCTATCTCTTCTTGAGAAGGGAGATGGAAATTATTCTCTATAGTAGTAGGAATAGGCTTAACCTTTGCTCCTGAAAAAGCTGAGAAACTTGAATAATTTGAATAGAAAGGCTCTGGAACTAGTATCTCTTCACCTTCATTGCAAATAGCCATAATTGTAAATAAAATAGCTTCACTACCACCTTGTGTAATTAAGATATCATCTACATCTATATCAATTCCACTAGCTTTATAACTTTTTACAAAACTTTCTCTTAATTTTAAAATTCCTTTTGAATCTGAGTATGTAACAATTTTTTCTTTATAGTTATTTAAACCTTCAAAAAAAGAATCTGGTGTTACTATATTAGGTTGTCCTATATTTAATTTATATACTTTAATTCCTCTTTTTTCTGCTTCATCTGCAAGAGGTATCAACTTTCTTATTGGTGAAAAATTCATCTCTATTGCTCTATTGGATATCTTCATAACTCTCCCTCTTTTCAATTTTAATTTTCATTCATTAATTTTATCATAACTTTAAAAAAAATTCAAAATATTTATTAAAATAAAAATAGGAGTTGTATCATATATTGAATTTTACAACTCCCATTTCTAGTTTTACTATATTTTATTTATTATAAGTTTCTTCATTTAACATATTTTCACTCTTAGCCACATATATACTAGCAGCACTATCTCCTATTACATTTAGAGAAGTTACTAACATCTCTATAGGTCTATTAATAGCTAGTATTAATGAATAAGTAAGTATTGCTGTATCATTAACATATCCAAGTCCAGATAGTATTGTAAATAGTACTATTGCTCCAGCTCCAGGTGCCGCTGGTGTTCCAACTGAAGCTATTAGTGCAAGAACTCCAATAACAAATATATTAGCAAGTCCTAACTCGTATCCAGCTGTACTTGCCACAAATACTGCAGCAATAACTTGCATAATAGCAGTTCCATTCATATTAGTAGTCATTCCTAGTGGAAGTACAAATGAAGCTATATCCTCATTAACTCCAAGTTCTTCTACAGTAGTTTTTGTATTTAATGGTAAAGTAGCTGCAGATGAAGATGTAGAAAATCCAAATAAAGCTACCTTAGAAGCTTTTCTTATAAATGGTAAAGGACTTAATCTTGTTGAAGCTACTATTAAAAGTGAATATCCAAATATTAAGAATAAAAGTAATGTTATTGTTGTAGATACTACGTAAATTAAAGCTGGTTTTAAGTGCTCTACTCCGTAAGCAGCAAATGTTCTAGTTAATAAAACAAATATAGCTATTGGTCCAAAAGTATTTATAACAAATGATAAAAACTTTATAACAATATCATTAATCTCTTGTAAAAATCCTTTTACATAGTGTGTTTTATCCCCAAGTGAATTAATACAAAGTCCAGTAGATACAGCTAAGAATACAGCCGCTAAAACTCCACCATTTTGTGAAAACGCTGCAAATATATTATTTGGAACTATTTGCATAATCATAAGAAGTGGATTACTTCCAGTTTTTCCTGTTACTACATTAACACCTGATTCAATTTGGATGTTAAAAGCTCCAGACATATTTAAAGCCATTCCAACAAATCCAGCTAAAGTTAAAGCTAATACTGATGATACTAAAAAGAATCCTAAAGTTTTATAAGATATACGTCCTAGTTTTCTTGTATCACTGATATGACATATAGCAAGAGTTATTGATGTATATACCATTGGTATAATTACTAACTGTAATGAATTTATAAATAGTTGTCCTATTATATAAAATAAACCGATTGCTCTTTCTCCACCTTTAGCTCCTATATCTTGGAACAGTAAGAAGTTTAAAAATTTCCAAGCTCCACTTTCTACTCCTACTTTTTCCCTTAAAAAGATACATAAAAATCCAGCAATGATACCTAACACTAGAGCTATACTCATTTTAATAGCTAGTGTATTAGAGTGTTTTTTCATTTATTTTTTCCTCCTAATAATTAATTAAAAAAATTCCTAAAAATTATTATATTCTAAAATTTAAAATATGTCAAAGAGTTTTTCACAATTTTGTCATAATATTTTAGAAAAATAAATAGAGAAATTTTCTCAATTAAGAAAAAACTTCTCTATTAGTTTAGTATATTTTATTAAGGCTTTTTTAGTACCCTTTTTAACAATATTTCTATATCATTACTAAGATTAGGATAAATAATATTTGGTCTACTTAAAAATACAACTTCAACTCCAGTTTCATCAGCAGCTTCTATTTTTTCTCTTTCTCCTCCAGTATCTCCAGCTTGTTTTGTTACTAAATATTTAATATCGTACTGTTCTATCATAGCTTTATTCATATTTTTAGTAAAGGGTCCTTGCATAGCTATTATATTTTTAGGTAAAATACCAGCATCTTCACATCTCTTAACCATATCCCATTTTGGTAAAATCCTAAAATAACAATTATCTAGATTTTTTAATTCAGAAAAGTATGGGATATTATTACTTCCTAATGTAACTAATACCCTTCCCTCTACTCCTCCTAAATAATTTATAAGAGTAGCAATATTATCAAATTCCTTATATTTTTGAGGGAGTAAAGAGATCTCCTCTCTTTCAAATCTAAAGTATTCTATATTTTTTTCACTACTTACTTTTAAGGCATTTTGTGAAACTTCTACAGCATATGGATGTGATAAATCTACAATCATATCTATTTTATTCTCTTCAACAAATTCTAACATCATAGAATAAGTGAGTTTTTTACTAATAACTTTTATTGGTAAATTTTCAAGTAACTTGCCTCCATACTCTGTAGCTGTAGTAACTATTATATCTTTTCTTATCGGACAAATTTTTTCAAGAAAATCTCTGGAATCTTTCGTTCCACCAATTATCCAAATCATAGATGATATCCTCTAGGAGTTATCATTTTTCCATCTTTTACATATGTCTTTGAGTTTCCAACTATAACAACAGTAAACATATCAATCTCATGATTTAACATATCTTCTAAAGTTGTTAAAGTATAATTTTCATCCTCTCTACCCACATGTCTTAATAGTGCCACGGGAGTTGTTGCAGCCTTATACTTTAACATAATCTCTCTAGCTTCTACTATTTGCTCAGTTCTTCCCTTACTTTTTGGATTATAAAGAGATATAACAAAATCTCCATCACTAGCTCTATCTATTCTTTTAGTGATAACCTCCCAATCAGTTAATAAATCACTTAAACTAATAATAGCTTGATCGTGCATAAGAGGTGCTCCTACAAGTGAAGCTCCTGCTACTGATGAAGTAATTCCAGGTATGATTTCTACTTCAATTCCACTACCTAAAGCTACCTCTATCATTATACCAGCCATTCCATAGATACCTGCATCTCCACTACTGATTAACGCAACTTTTTTTCCTTCTTTAGCTAGTTCTAGAACTTTTTCACATCTATCTATCTCTTTTTTCATTCCAGAGACATAGAACTCTTTTTCACTAAACTCATCTTTTACTAAATCTACATAAGTAATATATCCAGCTATTATATCTACATTTTTAAGTGTATTGTATGCTCTAATACTAATATCTTCCATATTTCCTGGACCTATTCCTACTACATATATTTTTCCTTTATTCATCTCCAAACTTCTCCTCATAAATTGATATTGTTATTCCATTATAAATAAATTTTTGTTCTAAAAATTTTCCATCTCTATTAGAAGCTAATAAAGCACATGGTTCAGAAACACATGAAACTCCTATCTGCTTTTTTACAAACTCTGAGCCAACAAACATATTCTCTATACTCAAAATTTTATCTCTAGATATGATTTCTAATTCCTTATCCAGCTCTCTAACAAATTCAATCAAACCTTCTTCATCGGCTTTAATATCCACAGTTGAAAATTTCTTAATACTCTCATATGCAAGATTATGTTTTTCCATTACTTCATTTAATGCTTTTCTTATTTCACTCTTTTGAGTTCCCCTCCTACATCCTATTCCAATAATTAGGTTTCTAGGGTATAATCTCATCACATCTATATTTTTTTTGTTCGAAACAATAACTATACCATCAGCCTCATCACTTTTGTTAAATTTTACATTCTGTGGAAGAAGTATGTCTACTCTTTTGTTATCTACTATTAGAGCCGTTAGCTCTTTAGCTTTTTTTAGAGATTCCATCTCACAATTTAGTTTTTGTGCCAATGTATCTATAGCTATCTTTCCTGTAACATCTGAACTAGTGGTTATTATAGGGAGAAGAGAGCAAGAATTAGCAATCCTATATGTTAAATCATTGGCTCCACCAATATGTCCAGATAGAAGAGAGATTACAAAGTTTTTTCCCTCATCTATCACAAGAACAGCGGGGTCTATATCTTTACTTTTAATGAGAGGGGCTATTTTTCTAACTACTATTCCAGTTGCCATAATAAAAATATGTCCATCATAACTATCGAACTTGTTTTCTAGCTCAGTATTAAAATTTTCAATCTGTATAGTATTTTTAAATTGAAATTTTTTAAGAGTGTAGATATCTCCTCCCAACTTCTCTCCAATATCAATAGCTACTTCACTAGCTCCTCTTGTTACACTCCATATAGCTAGTTTCATCTTCTATTCTACTCCCTTTCTAAACTCATGAGTGAATGTCTTATCATATAGTTTAGATTTTTCATATACATCACCTAGAAAATCTCCAACTAAGATTTGAGCTGTTTTAGATATTCCAGCCTCTTTTACTTGTTGTTCTATAGTTTCTAAAGTTCCCATAACAATTTTTTCATCAGGCCAACTAGCTCTTTGAACAACAGCTATTGGTGTTGTCATAGGATATGAGGTAGCCAATCTTTTTACTACTTCTCCTATCATATGTACAGATAGAAAAATTGCCATAGAAGCTCTATGAGTTGCTAAGCTTTCTAAAGACTCTTTTTCAGGAACAGGTGTTCTTCCCTCTAACCTTGTACATATTACAGTTTGAGATATTGAAGGAAGAGTAAACTCTTTTTTTACCGCAGCAGCAGAAGCTAAGAAAGAGCTTACTCCAGGAATTACTTCATACTCTATTCCATGCTCATCTAAGATATCCATCTGTTCTCTATGTGCTCCAAAAATAGCTGGGTCCCCTGTATGAACTCTAGCTACCTTTTTACCTCTCTTTGCTCCTTCAATTGTAATTTCCATAACCTCTTCTAATGTCATCGAAGCTGAATTGTAAATTTCTGCTCCCTCTTTATGACAATCTATTACCTCTTTTGGCACTAATGAACCAGCATATATTATAATATCTGCCTCTTTTACAATTCTTTGCCCTTTAACAGTTATTAATTCTGGGTCTCCAGGTCCAGCTCCTATAAAGAAAACTTTTTCCATTCTTCAAAACCTCCCTTTTTATAAATCATTGTAGTAAAATATGGGATATCTTCTTTAGTAAGTTGAGATATATCATAAAAAACTTTCTCTGTATCCTTTCCACTATTTGATACCATTATGATATTATTCATATTATTTGTTTTTATCAGTGCTTCTCTTAATTTTTCGAAATTTCTCATAACTTTCATAAAAACAATATTTTCACTCTCAGCTAACTCTTTTTCAATATCTGTATTTTCATTAAGTGATACTATTTTTAACGATTCATCTCCCATAACTATTGGGAAATTAAATCTTGATGACATATCAGCAAAAGAGGAAATTCCCGGAATAGTTTCCACTTGTGATTTATATTTATCTTGCATATTTTCTAATAGGTATACATATGTACTATATGTCATTGAATCTCCTATTGTAAGAAATCCTATATTTTTTCCCTCATCAAGTAACTTTTCGATTACTCTTGTATTAAACTTTCTTCCTTCTATTCTATCCAATGGATTTTTTAACATTGGAAATTCCATAAATACTATCTCTATATCCTCTTTTAAATACTCTTTAGCAATCTCATATGCTGTACTTCCTTCAGCTTTCTTAGCTTCTGGGACTATTACTACATCTAATTTTTTTAGAGTATTTACAGCCTTAATAGTTATTTGCTCTGGGTCTCCTACCCCTACACCTATACCATAAAATTTATTTGTCATCTATTCTCTCCTTTTTATATCTTTCTTATAAAGAATTTTTATCTACAGTAATTATATAAATAGGATTCTCTCCATACATCATTGTATATGGACCTATTTTTTTACCTCTTGATACCATCATATTTACCACTTCTATATCTTTAAATCCATACTCCTTTAATAAACTCATTGTATCATTCAGACTTTCTAGAGCTATAGTATTAATTACAAGTCTAGCATCAACAGTTGAATATTTTATAAAGTGTTCTAATATATTTTTCATACTTCCAGTCGAACCACCTATAAACATTCTATCATATGCTATATTAGGAATAGCTTCTGGAGCTCTTCCATGTATTAACTCATAATTAGTTAGATTAAATTTTTTTATATTTTCTTTTATAGTCTCTAATCCTTTTTCCTCTTTTTCAATTCCTATTACTTTTCCATTGGAAATATATGTAGCACACTCAATACCTATAGTTCCTGTTCCAGCTCCTACATCTATCAATATAGAGTTAGGTTTTAACTGAAGTTTGGCAACTGTTACGGCTCTTACTTCTTGTTTTGTCATAGGTAATTCCCCTTGAACAAAATCCTTATCATATATATGCAAATTTTTCACTTCCTTTTCTCTTTTAAATATTAAGTTTTCTTACTATAACAATATTTATAGCAAACTCTCTATTTAACTTTTCATACTCCTTAATATCTATAAAGGTAATTTTCTCATCTGGATAGGAAAGTCTCTCTCCTACTACAATCTCTACATCCCTATAACCAGCATTATATATATTCTTAGCAATAGCATATGGAGTATTTATTCCATCAGTAAGTAATACTATACCCTTTTCTCCTGCAAATATCTCTATATATTCTGTCTCTCTTCCATGTACACTAAGAAGTCTATAATCTTGCCATGCCTCTCCTATACGAGAAAAAAGATATTGATATGAAGATATCCCTGGAATTACATTTAACTCTTCCCTTGAGTAATTTTTTCTCATAAAGCTAAGTAGACTATAAAAACCTGTATCCCCAGATACTATCACACAGATATTTTTATCTCTATGACTATTTATATAACTTATCAGTTCGGTAAGTTTTCCCAAGGTATATTTTTCACAAGTAGGTAGGAGTAGAGAGGATATCTCCTCTAATTGCCTTGCCCCTCCTACTGCTACCTCACACTTTTTTATAATATCTATACCACCCTTAGTAATATAATCTATATTTCCCGGCCCAAGTCCAACTATATTAATCTTTTTCAGCTAACTCACCTGCCATTTGGTAAAAATTTTTACTACAACCAAGTGTATCTCCTTTGAAAGAGAAGAGTAAAACTTCACACTCTAACTCTTCTCTAGAGTATTCCTCTACCTTTCTTTTTACTTTATTAGCTATAAAAGAGAAAAACTCTTTTTTTTCAATATAATCACAAGCTTCTTCCACAGTGTTAGAGCTCAATATCTTAGTTATATTTTCAGAACTCTCTCCACATAAAAAGGCATTTGCTCCCATTATCTCCATACGTGCATCTGCCACTCTACTATGAGTATTAAATATTCCACCAGCTATTTTAATAGCTTTCCCTATATGTCCAAGTAAGAGAATTTTCTTGAAGCCAAGTTTTACAGCAGAGTCTATCATAAAGCCCACATAATTACTTATGACAGTTGTTTGTTCTAAGTCTAAGTTTAACCTTTCACAATAATTTTTACTATAATTACCAAATGTAAAAATACACCAATCTCTATTTTTATCCATTCTTAGTACTTTTAACTCTACGAACATAGAGTCTTTAAGAGCTTCTTCACTCATGGGTTTGACAATACCAGTTGATCCAAGAATAGATATTCCTCCTACTATCCCAAGTTTAGGATTAAAGGTTTTTTTAGCTTTCTCCCGCCCCTCTGGCACATATATAGTTACTATCGCTTTTTTATTTTCCTTTTCTAATATTTCATTAACTATTTTTTCTATCATTTTTTGAGGCCCTGGATTTATAGCAGATTTACCTATCTCAACCTGTAAACCAAGCTTAGTAACCCTTCCTACTCCTCTTCCACCAATTAAAACAAATCTATCAAAATACAGTCCTCTTTCTACTTCAGGTAGTTTATCTACTAATTTTACTTTTGTACATATGTGTATGCCATTAGTTACATCAGGGTCATCTCCAGCATACTTTATAATAGATACACTTACCGAATTTTTTCTAACTTTTATTTTATTTACTGGAACTAAAATTTCCTCTCCATTTAGAACTGTAAATTTTATTTTTTCTAAATAGTTATTATTTAAAAGAGCCTCTAATCCAGCTTTTATACCAACAGCAGAACAAGTCCCAGTGGTATATCCATACTTTAGATTTTCAGACATTTAAAATCCCTCTCTTTTATACATCTGATAAAGTATTCCATGTAAAATAGATACAGCTACAGTACTTCCTCCCTTTCTTCCATTTATAGTTATATATGGAAGTTTTAATTCTTTAAATACCTCTTTTGATTCAGCAGCTCCTACAAATCCAACTGGAACTCCTACTACAAGAGCAGGCTTTTTAATCTCTCCCTTTTCTATCATCTCTTTTAGTTGAAATAAAGCTGTTGGGGCATTTCCTATTAAAAATATTTTTGTTTCCTCATCTTTTCCAGCTTTTTCCATTCCTACTATTGAACGAGTAACCCCTCTTTCTTTAGCCTCTTTTATAACCTCTTCATCAGATACTAAACAATAGGCTGTTGAATTAAATTTTCCTAAAACTAACTTACTTAAACCATTTACTATCATATTTGTATCACAATAAATTTTACACCCATCTTTTAAAGCTTCCATTCCACTCTCGACAGCTCCATTATGAAACTCTATCAAATCAGCATACTCAAAATCAGCAGTTGTATGTATTACTCTTTTCACGATAGGAAGAGTTTTCTCATCAAATTTTTCTCTCTTTTCTCCTAACTCTTCCTCTATTATTTCAAAACTTCTCTTCTCAATATCTTGAGGAACTTTTATATATGTACTCATTTAATTTTACTCCTTTATCTGTCCATTTATTATTTTATCTAAATAATCTAAACTTTTAAAAAAATGTATATGTGGATAACCAGCTCTACAATTTTTTTCTTTAAAGACACAAGACCACTCTTTACCATTAGGTTTTACGGCTTTATATTTTCTACTATCCTTTTCTATATCATATATTTTTGAATAGTGAAATTCGTGTCCTCTTCCTACAAGACTCTCATCTTCATGAAGAGATATATAACCAAATCTAGAAATATCTAGTCTATCTTTCATTTCTATACTACATTTTATAATATCACACATAGGAAAATATTTGTCATCTAGTAATTTTATTCCAGAGCTAAGGTACATAAACCCACCACACTCGCCATAGATTTTTCCATTTTTATTATAATATTCTTTTATACTATTCATCATCTCTATGTTATTTGATAATTCCTTAGCATAATTTTCTGGATAACCTCCACCAAAATATAGTAAATCTACTTCTGGTATTTTTTTATCAGTTATGGGAGAAAAGGGAATTAATTCTATTCCTAACTCCTCCATAAGTTCAAGGTTATCGTTATAGTAAAAACTAAAGGCTCTATCTTTGGCTACTCCTATTTTCACTCCACTATATCTATTTTTTATATTTTCAAATGGATTATCTACTTTCTCTCTCTCTCCAAGTTCAGCTATTTCAAGAAGTTTTTTTATATTGATAGTTTTCATTAATACTTCTTTCAATTTTTCAACTTTAAATTTTAAATTATCTATCTCTCCAGCTTGTAAAAGTCCAAGATGTCTGCTTCCAATCTCAAAGTTTTCATCTTTAGGTATATAGCCAACACACTCTATCTCTGTATATTTTTCTATTGCCTCTTTGTAATGTTTGTACATAGCTTCAGTGGTTCTATTAATTATTATACCAGCTATTTTAACTCTATTATCTAACATTTTATATCCAAGTACTTCAGCAGCTATACTTGTACTCTTTCCACCACCACTAACTATCAAAATAACTGGGAGGTCTAGTACTCTCGATAAATGTGCCGAACTATTATTATCTAAGCCATGATCCATTCCATCATATAGTCCCATCACTCCTTCAACTATTGAGATTCCTTTATGATGTTTATAGAAAGAGTATTTCACTCCCTCCTCTCCCATCATAAACAAATCTAAGTTATAGCTTTTATTTCCAGTTACAAATTGATGAAATGTTGTATCTATATAATCTGGACCTACTTTAAATGGAGAAACATTTTCAAAGAGTGACATAAGTCCCATTGATACAGTAGTTTTTCCTATTCCACTACTTACTCCAGCTATCATAAAACCTTTCACTTTACCACCTCAGCAAGATTTTTTAATACCTTCATATTGTTTTCTCTATCTTTGATAGCAAGTCTAATATAGTAATTATTTAATCCTACAAAGTTAGATGCATCTCTTATGACTATTCCTCTCTCTATCAATTTTTCTCTTACTTCATTAGAACTCTTATTTAAAAGTTGTATCAAAATAAAATTTGTGTTAGTTCTATATGTTTTTATTCCCTCTATCTTTAGAGTTTCATTATAAAACCAAACTTTTTCCTCTTCTATCCAACTTTCACTCTTTTCTATATACTCTTTATCCCGTAACATAGTTTTTCCTGCTATATCAGCGAAGCTATTTATACTCCAAGGCTCTTTATATTTAGGAAGAGTTTTCATTATCTTTTCATCATAACTTATTCCATATCCTAATCTCAACCCTGGTACAGCAAAAAACTTTGTTAATGCTCTCATTACAAATATATTGCTATCCTTTAAATTTACAGCTGTAAATTTTTCCCAACCTTTTATAAATTCTATAAAAGCTTCATCTATGAAAAGCTTTATATTTCTTTTTTTCAACTCCTCATTTATTTTTTTTATATTTTCAATGGATATAAAATTTCCAGTTGGATTGTTAGGATTACACATTACTACTAAGTCACATTGAGGTATAGAGTCTATAAATTTTTCCATATTCAAATTAAAATCTTCTTTTTCATCTAATACAAAATAATCTATTTCACAATCTATACTCTCCAAAGCCCTTCTATATTCAGCAAAGGTAGGAGCCACTATTAAAGCCTTTTTAGGTTTTAAACTCTTCATATATAGAAAAAGCATTTCTGTAGCTCCATTTCCTACTACTATATTTTCTATATCAACATTATTATACTTTCCAATGCTCTCTCTTAATTCTATGTAATCTGGGTCTGGGTATTTTTCTAATATATCAAAATTTTCTATCACACTTTTTTTAAATTTCTCAGGGGTTCCCAAAGGATTTATATTAGAACTATAATCTAATAATTCTCCTTTTCCCTCTCTTTTTAATCTATATATATTTCCACCGTGTAAGTCCATTATATCAACACTCCTATTAATTGAGATAAAATTATAAACGTAGCTAATCCTACCCAAGATGAAACATATAGAAGTTTTACTGCTTTTTTCACATCAGTTAAAGAAAAATCTCTTATCTTATCTCCAATAGTGGGTTTATCATGCCATTTTCCAAAATAGCTAGTTCTTCCACCAAACTGTACTTCCAATGCTCCAGCAAAAGCAGCTTCAGAATGACCAGAGTTTGGACTAGAATGATTTAATCTATCTCTATAAAAAATCTTCCAAGCATTTTTATAATTCATTCTTAAAATAAAAGCTCCAATAGGAATAATAAATCCTCCAGCTAACCTAGCAGGAATAAAATTAGCTATATCATCTATCTTAGCAGATATCATTCCAAAATCTATATATTTATCATTTTTATATCCCACCATAGAATCTAAAGTATTTATTGCTTTATATCCCATAGCAAAAGGAAGAGCAAGAGATACTCCCTCCATAGAAAAGAAGCTTCCTACAAAGGCAAAAAACATAGGGGCAATAACTCCATCTACTGTATTCTCACTTATTGTCTCTAATATACTTCTTACTATTTGGGTAATGTCCATACTATTAGTATCTCTACTTACTAAATAAGATAACTCCTTTTTAGCTTTTTCCATATCTCCTTCTGCTAGAATATTACTAACTCTAATTCCTTCATCAGCTAGACTTTTAGTTGCCAAAGTTGTATATAGGAAAAATACTTCCAATATGGTTGAAATTTTTGTGATATAGAAAGAGATAATAAAAGTAATTACTATTGTTAAGATAGCTAATAATCCACCTGTAATTTTTTTACACTTAAATCTATATAGGAGTTTTTCCAGTATCTCTATTAATTTTCCAATAAATCTTACAGGGTGTGGAAACCAATATGGATCTCCTAAAATTAAATCTAATATATAGGCTATACTATATCTTATTATAAAGCTCATCTTATTCTCCTAATATCTCATATATTTTATCAATATCAACATTTTCTCTAAAAATCTTTTCCAATTTATCTAATTGTTGTTCTCTATATTCATCAAATGTTATTCCTTTCATTTGAAGTTCGATTCCCTTTTTTGCTCTCACTTTGTTTAGTATATTTCTAGTTATCTTTTCATTCTCAAATATTCCATGAAGATATGTTGCAAAGATATTCTCTCCCTTTACCACAGTAACTATTCTATCTTCATCATTGACCTTACTTTCATTTCCAAAAGTTACTCCTTGATGTATTTCGTATCCCTTTATCTCTTCTTCTTCAAGTCCTTCAAGTAATCCTGTACAATTAGAAAGCTTCCCTTCATACTGTGTAGTATTTTTTTCTTTTTCCATTACTGTTTCTAGTTCTAATAATCCCAATCCTGGTATCTCTTTAATTTCACTTTCAATTCCATATGGATCTTTTATTTTTTCTCCTAACATTTGAAAGCCACCACAGATACCTATTATTACCTTACCATTCTTTGAAGCTTTTATAATCTCTGTTGCTATTCCATTATCCTTTAACTCTTTTAAATCATCAATTGTATTTTTAGTTCCCGGGATAATAATGATATCCTCTTCTCCCATTTCATCTACAGAATTTATATATTTTATATTTATATCTTCAACCATTCTTAAGGCATCTATATCAGTAAAATTAGAAATATGTTTTAATTTTATAACAGAGATATTTATTCCCTTTTTCTTTTGTAATCTCTTAAATCTTTCTGTTACACTATCTTCGTCCTCAATATCCACATTAGTATAAGGCATCACTCCAATCACAGGAATACCAGTTAATTTTTCTATCTCTTCCAATCCAGATTTCAAAATATTTATATCCCCTCTAAACTTGTTTATAATTACTCCCTTTACTCTTGCTCTTTCCTTTTCTGACATCAACATTATAGTTCCATAGATAGATGCAAAAACTCCACCTCTATCTATATCAGCTACTAAGATTACTGGAGAATCTGCCATCTCCGCCATTTTCATATTTGCTATATCTTCACCTTTAATATTTATTTCAACTGGACTTCCTGCTCCTTCAAGTATAGATATATCATAATTTTCTCTTATATAATCATATGATTTCATAATTTCTGGTTTTAAAGATGTTTTAAATTTACCATACTCTATTCCACTCATGTTTCCAATAGATTTTCCATTGACTATAATTTGAATTTTTCTATCTGTTGTAGGTTTTAATAGAATTGGATTCATATACGCTTCTGGCTCTATCATACAAGCATATGCTTGCACTACTTGAGCTCTTCCCATCTCTAACCCAGACTTTGTAACAAAAGAGTTTAAAGCCATATTTTGAGATTTGAATGGAGATACTTTATATCCATCTTTTGTTAATACTCTACATAAAGCTGTTACAGTAATACTTTTTCCAGCACCTGATGAAGTTCCTACTACCATAATATTCCTATGTTTCATTTTTCACCCCAATAAAAAACCACATTAAAAAATATGGGAAGTTCTTCCCATTTAATTGATTAATGTGGCTCAAAAAATATTTTCTTATCATTTTTCTACTCCTCCCGTCCGCGCAGGATAGTTAAATATTTTAAGCGAGATATCCTGACTTTGATTCTACCTACTCATACCCCTTCCCAATTTCTCAGTGGATAATGTACTTTCGTCCTCATTACAGTGGCGGGACCGTACAAGATTTTCACTTGTTTCCCTCTACTTAAAACTTTACTTATCTCGACTCTTTTTATCCATTATACCTTATCTTAAATAATCTCGTCAAGAAAAGAAATACTCTGAAGTATATATATTATTTCTTATTTTGAGTTATATAAGATATTTATTATATCAATAATTACTATTTTCTAAAATGATACATGCTTATGTTTTATTTCTCTTCACTAATAATCTAAAAATTTTGATTTTCTTTCAAAGTATCCAAGTTTTTCATAATGAAATTTTGGATAGCTTAAATGAAGATATGATTTAGCTCTACTGCATCCTACATAGTAGAGTCTCTTCTCTTCTTCAAGAGTTTCTTCATCTATTCCACTTGGGAATATTCCGTCTAAAAGAACAGGAATAAAAACAACCTCCCATTCTAATCCTTTAGATGAGTGTATGGAGTAAAGGGCTACACCTATTTTTTTATCTGTCTCTTTTTTATAATATGGTATTTTATACTCAAGTAATAATTTTTCTAACACCTTTATAGAGTACCTATTTCTAAATAATATAGCTATCTCTTCATAGGAAATTTTTTTACTATACTCTATAATTTTTTCACAAATATATCTTCCCTCTTTTTCTTCATCTTTAAAAGATATTTTTATTACCTTGGCAACTTTTCTTTCAGTTCCAATAACCTTTTTATTATATTTTAATTCAAAATTTTGAGATATTCTATTTATATATTCTATTATCTCTTCACTACTTCTATAATTTTTTTCCAATTTAATCAATTGAGCATTCGGAAAGTCATCTCCAAATTTTAAAATGTTAGTAAAATCTGCTCCTCTAAATCCATAAATACTCTGATAATCATCACCAACTACCATAAGATTTTTATCTGTTCCTATGAGAAGCTTTAAAAGTTCTCTTTGACTTAAATTACTATCTTGATATTCATCTACAACTAGATATTCAATACTTTTTTGTATTAGGGTTAAAAACTCTCTATTCTCTCTAAATTTTTTTACAACCATATCGATTAAATCCTCAAATTCATATAAATTATTTTTCTTTTTATATTTTTTATATTCGGACTTAATAACTAGGATATCATCTATATACTCTTTTTCAAAAATTTCATCTAATTTTAATTTTCTTATTTCTAATTTTTCCAATTTATTAGAAAGCTCTTCAGCACTATAAAACTTTCCCTTAAACTTCTTATCCAGTTGAAGTTTTGCGATTATTCTAGCAATAATTTTTTCTCTTTCTCCATCTTCTAATATATTAAGGTTCTGTATCTCAAAAAGATTTTTATACTTATATATTAACTTTGCACAGAAAGAATGAAATGTTGTTACAGTCGTTTCTAACTTATTTGTTCCCAAAATATTCTTTAATCTTTCTTTCATCTCTTCACTAGCTTTTCTTGTAAATGTTATCATTAAAATTTTTTCAGGTGCTACTCCATTTTCTATTAACCAAGCGGTACGATACACAATTGTTCTTGTCTTTCCAGAACCAGCTCCTGCTATAACAAGATACTGTCCCTCTGTTGAGAGAAGAGCTCTTATTTGCTCTTCATTAAGAAGAGATTGGTATTTTATTTTATAGTTTTTAGATAAAAGAGAGGTATCTACATATTTTACCTCTCTCTCTTCTAATCTTTTTATACTTTTTTGTAATGGAGAAATTTTGCTTCTTTTTATATTCCTCTCCCGTATATTTACCTCTTGTTTTTTATCTTTACTAAATAAATTTTTTAAAACTCCCCACATTTTATCTACCCCCTACTATTTATTAGCAAGAGCTTCCATTATCTCAACACACTTTCTTGAAACTGTAAAATTATTTAACTCCGACTCTACTTTTTTAGAATTAATAGTTTTTATAAACTCTTCTATCTCATATCTCATATCATTTTCATATAGAGTAGTTCCTAAGATTTCCTCTTTTCCATCTCTATATTTGATAGTTATTCCTTTTACACTAGATACTTTATCTATAACAATAGATCCCTTTTCTCCAATTATCTCAGAAGGTGTTTTTTCATCAGTAATTTTTGAATAAGATACTACTGCTACTTTATCATCATAATTCAGTAGAAGAGTTCCACAACCATCTACTCCAGTACTTAATAAGTAATTACTTCCAATATAATTTTGGGGTTCTCCAAACATAGCCAAAGTAAAATATAGAGGATAGACCCCAATATCATATAAAGCTCCTCCAGCCATATTTTTATCAAAAATATTTGTAATCTCTCCAGACTTTAATTTATCATATCTTGATGAATATTGACAATATTTCAGCATAACCTGTCTAACTACTCCTATCTTATCTAAATTTTCTTTTATAATTTTAAAATTTGGATTAGTAGTTGGTCTCATTGCTTCCATAAGTACCACACTGTTTCTTAAGGCTATATCTTTCAATATATCAAACTCTTTTACAGTTGGTACTATTGGTTTTTCACAGATTACATTTTTTTTAGCTTCAAGTGAGAGCTTTGCTTGTTCAAAATGTTTCCCATTAGGTGAAGCTATATAGATAGCATCAATCTCAATATCCTCTAGCATTTTTTTCAGTTCTGTGTATACTTTAGTCACTCCAAATTTTTCAGCAAAATTTTTACCTTTATTTTCATCTCTTGATAGAATAGCATATGCCTTACACCCATTTGTATTCTGTAAAGCATCTATAAATTTTTCACTGATACTACTTGTTCCTATTATTCCAAACTTTATCATCTTTTTAGCTCCTTATATTTATATATTTTTCTAAATTGAGTATAGCTTATGAATTAAAAAAAATCAATCTCTCTCTTTAAAATATTCTCCTAATAAAAAAGCTCCTAATACTATAAAAAGTATAATAGCTGAAAATGCTGAACTTTCCATATATTTTTTATTACTTACTAATGAATAGTTTACTAAAGAAGCAATTGGAAGAATATCTCCTAGTTGCATAGTATATACCACTGTAAACTCTCCAAATATAACAGCAAAAATTTGGAGAAAAGAGGAGATAAATATATTTTTTAAAATTGGAAAATCCACATATCTAAATCTTTGATAAAAATTTTTACAATCTAATTCAGCTGCTTCTAATATTGTTATTGGAAATTTTTTTATATATTGATACATAAAAGAATATCCAATAGGGATAGCTCCTATAATATAACCAACAGCTAAAAGTATAATAAGTGGAATATTAAATAATATATTCATATAGTATAGAGTTATAGCAAGAAAAGCTCCAGATATTCCCATATTTGAAAATATAATTATATCCGTCAACCTGCTATAGTTTTTTATTATAACGTATATTAAAAAAACTGTTATTATACTAACAATAGCTGAAATTCCAAAAGAATTGATTATACTATTTATTATTTCATAATTTTCATTAAACTCATGGGAAAAAAGATTATAGTAAGCTTTTATTGAAAATTTTCCAGTATATTGATTAACAAAAGATAAGAGGAATGTTAATATAATTACCCCATATTGAAATAACATATATATTAATGAATATATCTTAAATAGTGGATTTAAATTTTTTTCTTCCTGTTCTCCATAAATTTCATACTCTTTTATAAATAAGCCTAAAAAATTTAATGCTAGAAGAATTATAAACTGTATTCCACCTAAAATCATAGCTTTTGAAAAATCTGCTCCTCCCATTAAGGTATTAGCAATCTCCACTTCAATATTTGAATATTTTATTCCACCTAAGGATAAAATTATTCCTAACCCTAAAAAGCAATAAGTAAATACTAAAATAAAGGCCCTGAATATTTGAGGAAGAATAATAGGGAGCTGTCCTTTTAAAAAAATAATAAAAGCTCCTGCGCCATCTATTCTCATAGCCTCTTCCAACTCCTTTGGAATTTTTTTTAATCCCTCACTTATATATTTTACAAATATTGGAGAATTATAAAAAACATTAGCAACTATAATTCCTTTAAGAGTATATAAGATATTCCACTCCTTTATTAATGGAAGATTAAATATAATTGAAAAAATTGTAACTATTGATATCACAGGAAAGAAAAAAGGAATAAAAACCAATCCCTGTATTAACTTTGAAATGTTATCTTTCCTATATGCAGTATAATAGGCAGGTATTAATCCAATTAACAAAGCTATTATTGTCGAATATAATCCCTGTTTTATAGAAAACATTACTACCTCTTTAAGATATCTCTCCTTTAAAATTTCTAAGCTAGATATCTCAAAAAAATCCTTAGCAAAAAAGTAAATTGGAGTTAGCCACAATACTATATATATTCCATTTACTATATACTTTCCCAAATCTCTTTTCATTATTTTATTCTCACTTTCTATATAAATCTATTTCTTGTAAATTATATCAAATTTTTACTATCTTTACTATTATTCTCCTTTTCTTTTTTTATATTTTATGGTAAGATCTAATATAAACTTAATAAAAAAGGTGGATTTATGATATATTTTTTACACGGAGATACAGCTCCTTTGCAGATAAAATACGAAGAAATTATAGATAAGATAAAGAGTAACAATCCCTCTATACCGGAGAAAATTTTTGATGCTTCCTTAGATGAAGTTACTTTATTTTTTGACTCTATATCTACTAACTCTATTTTTTCACCTAAGGAATTAATAATTTTAAAGAGAGCTGAAGATTTTAAAAATTTAGATGGTATAGCCAAATCTTTAAAAATGTATAACTTAGCTCAAAAAGAGATAGTAATTGTTTACGAAGAGTTTTTAAATGATTACGGAAAAATTAAAAATCCAATTCCTAAAAAAACTTTGGATAGTTTCCAAGAGATAGCTGAAATAATTTGTTTCAGAAAAGAGAATGAGAAGAAAGCTATTATTTTCTATATTCAACACGAATTAAATATTTCAGAATATGAAGCTGAAAAGTTTGTTGAGTTAGTTGGAGATGATTTTTTTAAAGTAAAAAATGAAGTAGAAAAAGTTAAAAGTTTTTTAGATGGAGATAGTTTTAATCTTGAAAAAGTTAAACCTCTTCTATCTATTAATGAGGAGTATAATTTAAAAAATCTTATTGAGAATTTTCTTATCTCAAAAAATACAAAAGATTTACTTCACTTTGTTTCAAAGGAAAAGTTACATAACAATTTTATATATGGAATAGCTGAGGAATTAATATTTTATCTCAAGCTTTCATCTCTTGCCCAAGATAATATTTTAAATAAAAATATCTCATATAAAAAGTTTAATGAGGGAATATGTGAGAATATAAAGATGTTTTTCTTAACAGATAGAGGTTATCCTCACCCGTATACACTTTTTCTAAAATTAAAAAATATTGATATTTTTGATGAGTTTTTCTTAAGAAAAAAATTAAAAGAATTAACTTATTTAGAGTACAGTATTAAGAGTGGAAATTTAGATGTAGAGATAGGAGTAGAGGATTATATAATAGGTTTTTTCAGATAATGTTAAAAGAGTAATTTTTGGAATTCGAAAAAAGAGTTTCATTAATTACTCTTTTAATTTTTTGGAATTTAAAGTAAATGTTTTTAAATTTATTTTAATTTATAACTATTAATTATAGGACTTATTTTTAGATGGTTACATTTTTTATAAATAACTATTAAAATATTTTTGAAAAAAGAATAAAAATTTCTTTACTTATGTTATTTATTTTGTTATACTAATCCTGATTATTTTTTTTAGGAGAGTGTACAGATGAGATTACAAAAATTATTAACTTGTATTTTTATATTCCTTCTAGGAACTTTTCTTTATGGAGAAAGTAGTATTCCTAAAGTAGAATATAAAAAAGTTAAATTAAATAGTTTAGAGGATATTAATACTTGGAAAAACTCTAACGAATTATATGTTTTTACAAATGTAAATGTTGATCTAAGAGAATTATCAACTATAACAAAAAAGAATACTTTTATAGCAATTTTACTTCCAGCTATTGATGTTGTTAATGCAGAAATAAAAAACAATAGAGAGATAGTAAAAACTTTATCACAAAAGGAAAATTTAACACCTGAAGAGCAAACTTATCTTGAAAATCTTTTTAAGACTTATAGAGTTGAATATGGAAATTTTGATGAGCTTAATTATCGTTTAATTATTTATCCTACATCTTTAATTCTTACTCAAGGTGCTATTGAAAGTGCTTGGGCTACTTCGAGATTTTTTAGAGAGGGGAATAACCTATTTGGTGTTTGGTCAACAGATCCAAATGAACCTAGAATTCCAGCTAAGGGTGTTAGAGATAATGGATTTGTTCCTCATTTAAAAAAATATGAAAGTGTAAAAGATTCTGTTTCGGATTTTGTCTTAAATCTTTCAAGAAATAACTCTTACAAAACACTTAGAAAATTACTTAATGAGAACCAACCCCCTCAAGTTGTTGCACAAGGACTTATAAAATACTCTGAAGAGGGAGAAAAATACGTAAAAAAAGTTATAAATACTATGAATTATAATGAGTTTACCAAATATGATAACTACAATAAATAAAGTGTAACTATTTTTATAAAATAACTTAATGGGAGATAATATACTTTTAATTCTAATCTTGATTGATTATTTGTATATTTATCTCCCATTTTTTTATTTTATTATATTAATTTTATAATTATTAATTATAGGAATTTAATTTGTAATTCTTTAACTTTATCCACAATAGAGTCTGCTCCAACTATTTCACTGACAAGAGATATACACTGTGCTCCTTTAGCTATGATATTATCTATATTATGTGCTTTTATTCCTCCTATTGCTACAAAAGGGATTTTTAGATTTTTTGCTACATATTCCAAATACTCTATCCCTACTGGTGAAGTATCTTTTGTAGTAGTTGGAAATATTGGCCCTACTCCTATATAGTCAATATTTAAATTTTTTTCCGCTTCTTTTGCTTGTTCTGGTGAATGAGTAGAAAGTCCAATTATTTTATTCTCTCCTATAATTTTTCTAATATCATCTGGATGCATATCCTCTTGTCCCACATGTACTCCATCTGCATCTACAAGAACTGCTATATCAACATTATCATTTACTATAAAAATTACTCCATTTCTTCTACACAGTTCTCTTATTTCTTTTACTTCTTCTATCTTTTCTCTTGTATTTTTTATTTTATCTCTGTATTGAATAATCTTTATTCCACCTTTTATCATCTCTTCAACACAAAGATAATTACTCTTTCCTTTTGAAAAATTATCTCCTGTTATTCCATATATTCCATTTGGAATCTCTATTCTATTCCGCATACTCTAACTCCTTTAATATTATTTCCACTATTTTACTAGCTACTATATTTACTTTATGAGAATAGGTCTTAAATTCTGATATATCACTTTTCATATCTCCTACTATATAAAGATTTTTCATTTTTTTTACTATTTGAATATTTGATGAATCTATTCCACCAATCCCGGATACCATTATCAATATTTTTTTTCCATCAAATACTTCTTCTAATAATAGAGATTTAAATTCTTTTTTATCAAATCCATCAATAATAATATTACAATCTTTAAAAAAATTTTTTAAATTTTCTTTTCCAAATTTTATTATTTCACTTTCATAGCTACCTTGTGAGATTTTGGTAAGATTTTCTCTCAATACTTCAACTTTCTCTTTACCTACTTGTTCTTCAAAATAAAATTGTCTATTTAGATTAGAATTTTCTATAACATCAAAATCTCCAAACTTCAAATTTTTTACTCCACTTCTAACTAGATGCATAGCAACATTTGAACCTATTCCTCCTACTCCAGCTATTCCTATTTTCATTTCAATATCTCCCATTCTTTAAACTTTACTTCTAATCCTTTTTTTCTAATACTTTCTACTATATCTTTAACATCTCTATTATCTGTTATATCAAATTGAGGAGTAGATTGATTATTATGTGAATATCCTCCTACTTCTGTTTTAGATCCAGCCGAAAATTTAGTAACTCCTAATTTTAAAAGATTATCTCTCATCATTGGAGTTTCTCTTGTTGATATAGTTATTCCAGCACTTGGTTGAAAAATTCTATTAGCTAGTATTATCTGTACAAAAGTAATATCATCAACTATATAACTATCCTTTAAATTTCCTTCAGCTTTATTGACTCTAGGAAAAGAAATACTAAATTCACTATTTGGATAATTTTCTATTAAGTATTTTAAATGTAATCCAGTTTTAAAAGCATCACTCCTTATATCTCCTAATCCTAAAAGAGCACCTATTCCTATTGATCTTATACCTGCCTTTGCCCCTCTTTCTGGAGTAGCCAATCTATATTTAAAATCTTTCTTCTCTCCAGATAGATGTACTTCAGCATACCTATTCTCATCATAAGTCTCTTGATATACTGTAAGCCCATCTAATCCATTTTCAACTAAATATTTATAATCTTTTTCTTCTAAAGGCATTACTTCTATAGAAACTGATGAAAAATATTTTTTTAATTTATCTATTGCACCTTTTAAATATTCTTTATCAACTAGCCCTTTCGCTTCCCCTGTTAAAAGTAGTATATTTTCTATTCCACTTTTAGCTATCTCTTCCGCTTCCTTTTCTATCTCTTCAAATTTCATATGCCTTCTAACTATATGATTTTTCTTTGAAAAACCACAATATATGCAATTACTTGTACAATAATTAGATACATAAATTGGAATATATAGACTTATTACATTTCCAAAATATTGTCTTGTAATTTTATAAGCTCTATATGCCATTTTTTCTAAAAATTTTTGAGCTTTGGGAGAGAGAAGATTTAAGTAATCATATATTGATAGCCTATCCTTCTCTATACTCACTAGTATTTCTTCTTCACTTACTAAATCAAAATATCTTTCAAAATCAAAATCTTTCCATTTTGTTAACTCATCATAATAGCTATAGCTCATTTTCTGTACCTTTAAATAAAAAATCTGTAAGTGGTGAAGATGCACTAGCATACCTTTTCTCTTCAGCTAATTGTGCTAAAAAAGCTTCTCTTCCAGCTTCAACAGCTAATGCAAAAGCCCTTCCCATTTTTATCGGATCTTCTGCTATAGCAATAGCTGTATTTACTAATACTGCATCACATCCCATTTCCATAGCTAAAGCCGCATCTGATGGCTTTCCTATTCCAGCATCTACAATTATAGGTACTCTATTATTCTCTAGTAACATTTCAATAAAAGGTTTACTTAATATTCCTCTATTTGAACCAATTGGGGAACCTAATGGCATAACTGCTGCTGCTCCAACATCTTCTAATTTTTTAGCTACTACTAAATCTGGCATAATATATGGTAAAACAATGAAACCTTCATTAGCTAAAATCTTGCTAGCTTTTATTGTTTCATTATTGTCTGGCATAAGATATTTACTATCATTTATTATCTCAATTTTTATAAACTCTCCACATCCTGCCTCTCTAGCTATTCTTGCTATTTTTATTGCTTCTTCAGCTGTCCTTGCTCCCGATGTATTAGGTAGCAAAGTTATATTTTTTGGAATATAATTGAGTATATTCTCTTTAGGATTACGAAAATTTATTCTTCTTAAAGCCATTGTTATAATTTGTGAACCACTACTTTCTAACATTGGAGTTATTAAATTTTTATTTGAAAATTTTCCTGTTCCTGTTAATAATCTACTATTAAATTCTTTTCCTTTTAAAATTAACTTTTCCATCTTTTCCTCCAACAACTTTTTTATTTTGTCCTATATTATCAGTTATAAAACTACCCTCCAGAAACGAAAGATAAAATTTCTAGGTGATAATTATTAGCTAATTTTTGAGTTTTCCATTCACTTTTTTTCACTATTTCATCATTTATAAGAATAACTGCCTCTGATAAATCTATTTTCCATTCTCTTGATAATTTAGCTAAAAATTCGTCAATAGTAAGATTCTCTTCAGCTAAAATATATTTTTCTCCATTTAAAATAATCTCCACTTTATCACCTTAATCTAATATTTCATTACATCTTTTCATTGGACATAAATCTCCACACATTGTACAAACTTCTTCTTCTATAGGTTTTGATGATTTTCTATACTCTTTTGCTTTTTCTGAATCAATACACTCCTCAAACATTCCATTCCAATTTAATTCTCCCCTATATTTACTCATTCTATTGTCCCATTCTTTTGCTCCTTTTATTCCCTTAGCTATATCTGCTGCGTGACCAGCTATTCTAGAAGCCATTATTCCCTCTTTCATATCTTCTAATGTTGGAAGTCTTAAATGTTCAGCTGGAGTTACATAACATAAAAAGTCTGCTCCATTTGCTGCTGCTATAGCTCCACCTATTGCTGCTGTTATATGATCATACCCAGGTGCTATATCTGTTACTAACGGTCCTAATACATAAAATGGAGCATTATGACAAAGTTTTTTTTCTATTTGCATATTAGTAACTATCTCATGTATAGGTATATGTCCTGGTCCTTCTATCATCACTTGTACATCTTTTTCCCATGCCCTCTTTGTCAATTCTCCTAAAATCAATAGTTCTTGTATCTGTGGAGCATCAGTTGAATCTGCTATACTTCCTGGTCTTAATCCATCTCCTAAACTAAGTGTTACATCATATTTTCTACATATATCAAGTAATCTATCAAAATACTCATAAAAAGGATTTTCTCTATCATTTAGTACCATCCACTGAAATAGTATTGAACCTCCTCTACTTACTATCTTTGTTAATCTTTTATTACTTTTTAATCTTTCTATACAAGTCTTAGTTAAACCAGCATGAATAGTTAAAAAATCAATTCCATCTTCACAGTGCATCTCTACTACTTTAAATAGATCTTCTACACTCATATCTTTTATATTTTTCCCAAGTTTAGCTACAGCATCATACATTGGTACAGTTCCTAACATAACTGATGATTTTTTTACTAACTCTCTTCTAAATTTTTGTGTATCACCAAAAGTACTTAAATCCATTATAGCATCTGCTCCATACTCTATAGCTTTTTCTACTTTTTTCATTTCTCCATTATAATTACAACAATCTTCTGATACTCCTAAATTAACATTTATCTTAGTTCTAGTTCCTTCTCCAACTGCTCTTGGATATATACTCTTATGATTTTTATTAGCTGGAATTACAATACTTCCTTTTGCTATTCTATCTAACAATTCTTCTCTTTCTATCTTTTCATCTTTAGCTACAACCTCCATCTCTTTAGTAAATATTCCTTTTTTAGCTGCTTCCATTTGTGTTGAATACATATCTCCTCCTAAATTCACATAAAAAAATAGCTCTGTACCAATGTACAGAGCTATAAATTTAATAAATATAAAAATACCTATAAAATATATTGCTTCCCTACGCTGGTATTATCCATATCAGGTTCTAAGGGTCAAGATTACTCTTTCTCAGCCTACTGGCTCCCCTAGCAATTCATAAAAATATTCTTTTTCTATGCTGATTATATACTTATTATTTTTATTTGTCAAGTTTTTTATTTTATCTTTTATTCTTTCTTTTTTCACTAAGATATTTATTTATCTCAGCTGCGGCTTTCTTTCCAGCCTCCATTGCCAATATTACTGTAGCAGCACCAGTTACTGCATCTCCTCCTGCAAAAATTCCCTCTCTAGAAGTTTTTCCATTTTCATCTGCCTCTATTCCTTTCCATTTACTTGTTGCTAATCCCTTTGTTGTATCAGCAATCAATGGATTTGGAGATGTTCCTAACGACATAATTACTGTCTCACCTTCTAAAGTAAATTCACTTCCCTCTATTATAGAAAATTTTGCTCTTCCACTTTCATCTGGCTCTCCTAATTCCATTTTTACACACTTTATCTCTTTAACCCAGCCTTTTTCATCTCCAAGTATTTCAATTGGATTTACTAAAAACTTAAAATTTATTCCTTCCTCTTTTGCATGATGTATCTCCTCACGTCTAGCTGGTAGTTCTGCCTCTCCTCTTCTATATAAAATAGTTACATCAGCTCCTAATCTTTTTGCCGTTCTAGCAGCATCCATAGCCACATTTCCACCACCTACAACAAAAACTCTTTTTCCTATTTTTATTGGAGTATCGTAATCTTTTCTATTAGCTTTCATTAAATTTACCCTTGTTAAAAATTCATTTGCTGATATAACACCATTTAAATTCTCTCCTGGTATATTCATAAATTTAGGTAAGCCTGCTCCACTTCCAATAAATACAGCTGAATATCCATCTCTATCCAATAACTCATCAACAGTAAATGTTCTTCCAACAAAGGTATCAGTATGAACCTTAACTCCTAAAGAGTATAGTTTTTCAATCTCTTTATCTACTATCTCTTCCTTTGGAAGTCTAAACTCTGGTATTCCATAACTTAAAACTCCACCTAATTTATGTAATGCCTCATAAATTGTTACATCATATCCTAATTTAGCTAAATCTCCTGCTGCAGTTAGCCCTGCTGGCCCTCCTCCGATTATAGCTACTTTTTCCTCTTTTTTATCAGCTATTTCTACTTGAGTATTATTTCTAATAGCCCAGTCCCCAACAAATCTCTCTAATTTTCCAATAGATACAGGCTCTCCTTTTATTCCTAATATACATTTT
Organism: Candidatus Fusobacterium pullicola; assembly: GCA_018883725.1. NCBI lineage: Bacteria > Fusobacteriati > Fusobacteriota > Fusobacteriia > Fusobacteriales > Fusobacteriaceae > Fusobacterium > Candidatus Fusobacterium pullicola. The sequence continues at coordinate 76,938 of JAHLFN010000076.1, forward strand.
CCTTCACATTGAGTTTCTTGAGGACAAACCCTTCCACAAATTGCTGGTAAACTAGAATATTTTGAAATAACTTTACTAGCTTCCGCTATATCTCCTCTTTTTATCTCTTGAATAAATCCTGGAATATCTATTGATACGGGACATCCTTTTACACATAGTGGATTTTTACAATTTAAACATCTATTTGCTTCTAATTTAGCTTCCTCTAAATTATATCCATAGCACACCTCATAGAAGTTTTTATTTCTTTTATTTGGCTCTTGTTCTCTTGCTGGCACTCTACCTTTTATCTCAGATAAATCACTATGCATAGGGCATGAATCATTATGATGTGTTTCTCCATCTTCTATTTCTAAAATATTTCTTCCTTCACTACTCTTATACATCATCTGTCTTCTCATTGCTTCATCATAATCCACTTTATCTCCATCAAATTCTGGACCATCTACACAAGCAAATTTAACTTTTCCATCTATTGTAACCCTACAAGCTCCACACATTCCAGTTCCATCTACCATTAATGGATTTAGACTAACTGTATTCGCTATATTATATTCTCTACACTTTAATGATGCAAACTTCATCATTATCATCGGACCAATTACTATTGCATGATCATACTCTTGATTTTCATTTTCTACTAATTTTTGTATCACATCAGTAACTCTACCAGCTACTCCATAACTTCCATCATCTGTACATACATACAGATTTTCTGCTACTTTTTTCATTTCCTCTTCTAATATCAGTATATCTTTACTTCTTACTCCAATTATTACATCTACGGCTATTCCATTTTCTTTAAACCATTTAACCTGTGGATATACAGGTGCTGTTCCTACTCCTCCTGCTACAAAAAGATATTTTTTATTTTTTAGTTCTTCTAATGGAAGAGTTAAAAATTCACTTGGCTGTCCCAATGGTCCAACAACATCTTGAAAGAATTCTTCCTCATTGTAATTTGCCATTTTTTTAGTTCCTTCTCCAACAACCTGAAAAACTATTGCCACACTTCCTTTTTCTTTATCAAAATCACAAATTGTAAGTGGTATTCTTTCTGCTTTTTCATCAGTTTTTATAATCAAAAATTGCCCTGGTTTTGCTCCCATTGCTAACTCTCTTGCTTCTATATCCATATAGCAAATATCCTTAGTTAGCCATCTCTTACTTAAAATTTTATACATAAGATATCCCCCTATCTACATTCCACTTTATTTTAAAAGTTTTTCTATTTCAAAAAATAATTTTCCTATTTTTTCTTTTTTCTTTTCATCTAATTCATCATATTTATTATTTATTCTTCTATATAAACTATCTATTCTTTCAAAGTTAAAACTATATGATACCTCTTCTTCTATCTTATCTTTTAATTCAATACTTTCATTATTTTTCTTAAGAATATCCAACACCTTTTTGTATGTTAAATCCTCACTTTTCTGTTCTAGCTCTAGTAAGATTTTATCCTGCTCTTTATATAATTGCTCTATACTTCTTACAGGCAATATTGCAATTATCTGTTTTACAACATCTGATTTACTCTTTTTAAATAGCTCATATCTTTTTCTAAGTCTTAATGCTGTGTCTTTTTTATATCCATTAAATTCTAAGTATTTTAAGTATAAGCCTTCTGGACTCCCTTTTCTCCCTAATTCTTCAAAAACTTCTGTCAGGTTCTTTCCTAACATAATTATATTATTTCCTTGTATTTTTAACATCTCTAACGACTTATTTTTCAAATACTCTATTAATTCAATATCATTAGTTAAGGAGTTAAATACACTATCCTCTATTGAAAATATCTCTTTTATATCTTTTTTATTATTCTTTTCTCCCTTAATTATCGTAGGCTCTATCTTCTCTGATGTCTCTTTTGTCTTCTTTCTTTTTGCCATCATTGCCTGAAATCTTTCTTCTGCTGTACTCATTTATCCTCCTGCTCTACATCTCCATTATTATATCTAACAAGCTATTTTGAGCTTCCTCTACTGATTTTGATTTACTTTCCCATACAGTTTTCCCCTTTTTTACCAAACTTTCTATAATTGAAGTTTCCTTTATGGGCTCTGGGAAAACCACATCTGTATCCTCTAACATCATTTTTAATTTATTTAAAATATCTTTTTGAGTAACAGTTGCTCTATACAGATTTACTAAAATAGCTTGTATTTTTTCTACTCCAGCTTCCTCTATAACATTAATTACTCCTTTAAGAGTTGGAATATCACAAAACGCTGGAATTATAATTTTATCTGAGCACTTTACAAATTCCGTATCTATTTTCATAGTAGGTATACTATCTATTAATACATAATCATACTCTCTTTTTAAATGCTCTATGAAAAGAGGTAACTTCTCTAAAAATCTCTCTGTAAAGACTGAACTTTCAAGTGGTATAAAATCTAAATTTTTTCTTAGATTTATCTTGTCCCCTTTCCCTGTCATAACCCAACTTCTTAATCCTTTTTTTAATTCAACTCTCTCTTGCTTATCTTCTGGAATTGTAAAATCTATAATATTATTTTGAGAGTCTGATGTAAGTATCATTACTTTACTTCCTTTCATAGTAAGTCCATGAGCTAATTGAACTGTTAAAAAAGTTTTTCCTATTCCACCTTTATTTACCTTTAAAGTATATACCTTTCCTACTCTCTCTTCTCTATCAATAGTAACAAACTTATCTCCAATTGTTACAGTTACATCATTACTCTCTTTAGTTATTTTTAAAGTATCAACAACTCCAAATGGAATATTTAATTTAGCAACATAATAATCTTTATCCTTATATACTTTACTAAAATTTATATTTACGTTTTTTCTATATTTTAAAAGATTTCCATGAATATCCTTTTCCTCTATCTCTTCTTCACATCTACCCTTAGTTAAAGTGATTATTCTATTTTCCATAGAAAATACTATTTCATTTTCCTCTTTACTAACATTTAAGGCTTCTGTTATATTCTTATCTACAGTAAGCACTGCATTATTAAAACTTCCATTTTTTTTATAAAATAGACCAACTTTTTTCTTCATTTGCAACTCCTCTATAAAAAACTAAGTCGCATGAATGCGACTTAGTTAGTTTTTGTTATAGATATTTTAACACATTTTTGGTATGATTTCAACTATTTTATATTATCTTCTATATTTAATATATTTAGCAACTTGTATAATAACAGTTGGAATAAAAGCTAATCCATATATAGATACAATCTCATTTATTCCTAATGGAGCTACTTCAAATATTCCGTGTAATGCTGGTATCATTAAAACGCCACTTAATAAAACAAATCCTATTAAAAAGGCAACTACTGAAAATGGATTACTCATAAATCCTAAACCAAAAATTGAACTATTTCCTCTACAGTTAAATCCGTGGAATAGTCTAGCTAAACATAACACAGCAAAAGCCATTGTACTTCCTTTTAAAGCATCGTGCATTTCACCATATCCAAGATAAAATCCTATCATTACAAAAATAGCTATTAATAACCCTTCTGTTAAAATTTTACCTGAAAGAGCTTGAGTAAGAATTGGTTCTTTTGGATCTCTTGGTTTTTCCTTTAAAACTTCTCCATGTGATGGCTCCATTCCAATAGCAATAGCTGGTAAGCTATCTGTTAATAGATTTATAAATAAAAGATGTACTGGAGCAAATATTACTGGTAATCCAGCAAAAGAAGAGTAAATTACAGCTAAAATTGCAGCAGTATTTCCTGAAAGTAAAAATCTTATTGAATTTTTTATATTAGCATATATATTTCTTCCTGTTGTTACAGCTTTAACAATAGTAGAGAAATTATCATCAGCAAGTATCATAGAGGCAGCATCTTTAGAAACCTCTGTTCCTGTTATTCCCATTGCTATTCCTATATCTGCTCTTTTTAAAGCTGGAGCATCGTTAACTCCATCTCCCGTCATAGCACAAATTTTTCCTAAAGATTGCCATGCAGTTACTATTCTTATTTTATGTTCAGGAGATACTCTAGCATATACAGATGTATGCTCTACTTTTTCTCTTAATTCTTCATCAGACATTCTCTCTACATCTACACCTTCTAATACGTTATCTCCCTCTTGATATATTCCTATCTCTTTAGCTATTGTTCTAGCAGTTACTTTATGGTCTCCAGTTATCATTACTGGTTTAATTCCTGCCATTATACATTTTGCTACAGCTTCTTTTGATTCAACTCTTGGTGGATCAATCATTCCTACTAATCCTACAAATATATATCCATTCTCATCCTCATGACATATATCTTTTTCACACTCTAAAATCTTATAACCATAAGTTAATACTCTAAGTCCTGTTTCAGCAAAAGTATTATTTACTTTTTCTATATTTTTTATATCATCTTTTGTGATTTCTCTTATTTCATTATTCTCTAATATAGATTTAAATCTTGGAAGTAATGAGTCTAGAGCTCCCTTTGTTAACATTACCATTTTTCCATCAATTTCATGTAGAGTACTCATAAGTTTTCTATCAGAATCAAATGGTATTTCAGATAAACGTGGATATCTATCTTTTAATTCTCTATAATCAATATCATATTTTTCAGCTAAATTTATTAGAGCTATCTCAGTTGGATCCCCTACTTCATTTGTAGCATCATTACATAAAATTGATTGTTTTAATATAATATCTTCTGCCATTTGATTAGAATCTAATCCATTTTCCTCTACTATTTTTCCATTGACATAAACTTTTTTTACTGTCATTTTATTTTGTGTAAGTGTTCCTGTTTTATCAGAGCATATTACTCCTACACACCCTAAAGCTTCTACAGATTTTAAATTTTTAATAATAGCATTCTCTTTTGATAATTTTTGTGTTCCTATAGCTAATACAATTGTTACTATTGAACTAAGTGCCTCTGGAATAGCTGCAACAGCTAAAGCCACTGCAAACATTAAAGAATCTAATATTTTTACTCCATGGAATAAATTGATTGCAAATATTACTCCACATAGTAAAATTATACCTAATGACAATTTCTTACCAAAATTATCTAAAGAAACTTGTAATGGAGTTGTTTTCTCCTTTGTCGATTCTAATAATTTTGCTATCTTTCCTAATTCAGTATTCATACCAGTAGCTGTTACTAGTATTACCCCTCTACCATAACTTACTAAACTACCAGAGAATACCATATTTTTTTGATCTCCTAATGCTAATTCATTCACTGGTATTACTTCACTTCTTTTTTCTACTCCTTCAGATTCACCAGTAAGAGAACTTTCATTTACTAAAAGTGAAAAACTTTCTAATACTCTACCATCAGCAGGTACTAAATCTCCTGCCTCTATAAAAATTATATCTCCTGGAACTATCTCTTCAGATGAAAGCTCTATCTTTTCTCCATTTCTTAAAACTTTAGTCTTAGGAGATGATAAAGATTTTAAACTATTTATTGATTCTTCAGCTTTAATATGTTGAACTGTTCCTAATATTGCATTAATAATAATTACCACAAGAATAACTATTGTACTCTCTATATTCCCTGATATTGCTGAAATAATTGAAGCAATTATTAAAATAATTACAAGAAAATCTTTAAACTGTGATAAAAATACTTGTAAAGTACTAACTTTTTCCTCCTCATTTAATTGGTTTTTCCCATACTTTTTTAATCTTTCCTTTACCTCATTACTAGTCAAACCTTTTTCTGTTACTTGAAACTCTTTTAAAATTTCCTCTTTTGACTTTGAAAAATAATTTTTCATAAATCCTCCTTTATATTTTTAATTATTGTTAATTAATAAAAAAAGACTTTTAATACGAAGTATATAAAACTCCGTATTAAAAGTCTTGTTACCACTTGGGTATACAGTACCAGAAAGTCCTAGACTCCGTGATGTTGATACTATATTTTTAACTACTCCCTCTTAATACTACTATCTTTCTATCTTATTTACGTTCTAATAATATCATAGTTTTTATTAAAAGTCAAGAGCTTTTACTATCTTCCCCAGATAATTTTTCTCTAAATTTGTTACTTTTATAATTTTATCAAATCCTTATTTTTACAGTGTTTGAAAGATTTTTTTAAATCAGCTTTTTCTAATTTGTGTTCTATTTGTGTGCTACCGAATGAAACCCTATTGATTTTTAGCAAGTTTAAATTTAATTTTTTTAAACATACCTAAATTATTTATAAATCAGCTTTTCATACACTACATCTAACTTTTTTTCAATTCTATCTGTAGTTTCTTTTTGTTGCTGGGATAAATTTAGCATTTGTTCTTGAGTTGCTGATAAAGCTACTTTTCTTTCCAGCTCCGCTATTTTTTCATCCTGCATTTTATTTTTTAAGTCTATCAACTTTAACTCTGTATCTAGTCTAGCATTTAAAGAATCAAAATTTTTAGCGATTTGATTCTTCACCTCTCCAAACTCTTCTAAGGTTTTATTCTTATTAGCCAGTGAGCTCCCCATAATTGATACTACTCCAGTTATAAGAACTGTAACAATTGTGGATAGTGCATTATCTTTAATTTTTTCCCACATCTTTTTCCCCTTTCAATTTCCCGAATACTATCTCATATAGCTCGTCATCTGCCTTGGATTTAGTTTGTTTTACTAAAACACCTAACCCCCAAATAACTATCTTTTCAACTACTACTGCCGATAAATATTTTACAGCCATAGCTTTAATAAACTTAGCTACAATTCCCCACATATTCACTCACCTCTGTATAGCTTTATCTCTCTGCCTCTTCTCGCAACTAAAACTGGTAATACTTTTCCTCCCCCTTTTCTCCACATCTTCCAAGCTTCTTCTACCTCACACATTTTTGCTCCCGTATTTATTTTCTTAACTACGGTTGAGTTTGAGAAAGCTGCACACCCTATGTTAAAAGCTAGGCTCACCAGTGCATCAAATTTATGTTGCTCAATAGGGTATTTGATACTTTTATTGACTACATTTTCAAAACGTCTTAAATCGCCTTTTAAAAGCTCAATAGCTTTTTCTTTTGTAATCTCCATTCCTTCTTTAACACCTTTTCCAGTATGTCCTACTCCAATAGTCCATATACCAGCTTGGCATTTATAAGCTTTTAATTTTATTCCTCCTTCTTCTTTGATTAGAAATTCTATTCCTTTATCTGAAATTTTCATTTTCACCATCCCCTTTTTTTAAATTTGTGATAATTCTTGCCAGCACTTTATATCTGAGTTAGAATTTATTAACTCTATAAAATCTGCTTTAGTAAATTTTATGTTGCTTTCTTGAGTTTTTAATTGAGCCTCTACATTGAAAATAGTTTGAACAAACATAGCTCCTTGAAGTCTTAATTTTTTTAACTCTGGTAATGTCATTTCTAAAGCATCCCCATCATTGAAAGCCCACAGAGTTGTTAACGCTCCCTCAGGAGAAAAATTTGTTGCATCTTCATGAGCTGCTATACAGTTACCTAGAAGAGCTAGATCCTTATCTCTGCACTTTTGTTGATGTTTCCCATCGGAGTTATCTATGAACAAGTACCCATTTTCAAGGATTTCGGCTTTTGAAGTGTTTATAATAGAATAATACTTTTCTTGTAATTCCTCTTCAGTAGCCCCCTCATACCATACGTGCTCCCCTTTGTCCCAAGTAGGTTTTAGATAACCTAAGCTTGTATCATATTCAATTTTTACAACTCTACCATCTTGAATATATTCACCATCAATAAGTTTCTCAGTAAGGTTTAATATCAGTATCTCCTCTTCTCTTGTCATCTCTCTAAGTTCGTTGTTATCCCATGTTGGTGATCCCATCTCGGTATCTCTTTCAATAATTACAACATTACTATCGCTATACTGGGGGCAATCTTTGAATAAGTTTCCCTCTAGTATTATCTCAGCCTCTTCTCTAGAAAGGTTAATACTGTGTACTTCTCTTGATATTCTTTCTTTTGTATAAAATCTTAACATAATTTATGCCTCCTTAATTTTTTTTTAGTATTGGTTTTTTCCGTAAAAAAAGAAAGAGGTGTCAACACCTCTGTGATAGCTCCTCTTTTCTGCCCCCAATCTTTAGATAGTCTTACCTCTTAGATAATTTGCAAGAACAAGAATGGACTAATATAATATCTCCACATCAATGCTTATCCTCAAATTCAAGTTTAAGAAGAACAGGAAATACTGGAATTGTTTTTTTAGGTTTAAATATCAATACTCCTATTACTTATGAACCTATTGTCATAGGAAAATTAGTATACAATAATCACGATGCTGTTGAATATGCTATTGACACGCTAAATATTAGGATAGAAAATGGTGACATAAAATTAAGATGCTCAAATAATAGTGCGAACTTTGGTTGGGTAGCTATATTAACACTTCCAATTTTGCTTAAACTTTAGAATTTAATGAATTAAAGCATAGCTATCCAAGATATTGTAGGACTGTGTGTTGCACCATTTTTAATAATCACAACTTTAAACGAACTAGTTGTTATATCGTAAATCCTATAAGTAACTTCAACAGAGGTTTGTGCAAAATACCCAGCCTCTCCCGCTACAACTGTTGGGGGTGACGAAAAAATTTTATTGAAATTTATAGTTATAACAGTTCCATTAGAAGGGGCATTTATAGCATTTGAACCGAAATCAAATTCTTTTGGTAGATTATCTAATTTACTTCGATTTGTATATACACTCAATTCCTCAAAGTTAGCGTTCGGTGTAGTAAGCTTAGAGCCGTTATAATCTGTAATACAAATATAGTACTTTTGAGTGTTTTCTAATAAATAAATATTACCTTTTGTAGCACTCGTAAGTGGAAATTTTCCATTATATCCTCCTACAATTCCTTTGTCTTTATTATCTAAAATAAGCCCTTGATTGGCTGCTAAAGCCCTTGTTGTACTCGAATTTGATAGATCATCAACCGGATTTAGCTGTATGTTGTTCTCATTTACGATTATTCCATCATTTGCACTCACTACATTAAAAGTTTTATCACTAGTAAAGTTTCCTCCTCCAGTTAATCCTTTTCCAGCAGTCATTTGTCTAGTATTAGGAGTGTAATTTCTTAAAACTTCCTCTAAATAGTCTTTATTGACCCATGTTCCCTGCCCACTCCAGTTTAAAATAGGACTCTCCACATTTGTTACTTCCATTTTTATATCAATTTCAAAAGCTATAGCACTGTCTGTTTTTGCTGGAATGTATTGAGCATTGTCCTCGTTACAGTACCAATACAGTTTTTCTGTATCATCGTTAACGAATACTCCTATTTCTTTAAGATAAAATCCTTGTTCAACATTGTCATTTACAACTTGAATAGTTATCTCTACAGTATTATTTTCTTGGGATTTTTTTAAAATTTTAGCATCCAACTTATAGTTTTGAAGCTCTGTCACATCAGCGGGATTTCCTGCTGGTGTACCTGCTCCTATCTGTACTTTTGTAAATTCAACAGGCAGCTCTTGAGCAAGTCTTGTAGCTAAATAGTTAGCTCCTGATGTTGTTAATCCTCTGTATGCCATTTATACCATCTCCTTTTTAATTTTATATACAATACCACTTCTAATAAAGTATTCTCCAGTCGAAACAGTATCAACCGCTTTATCCTCTATTTGTTTTTTCAATTTGTAAATTACGGCACTTTTTATAAAAAAATCTCCTCTTTTTTCCGGAATCACATTTACTATATTAAGGGTTAAATTAGCTGGAATTAAAACCCTTAACTCTTTGAAAAGGCTATAATCATGTTCATTGAATTGCTCTTCTTTCTCGAGTCTAACATCTAATCTATAATCATTATTAAATAAAACAGGTGTCGCTACAGTAGATTCATTATTAAAATAAGCCCTTAAATACTCCTCCAACCATCTCCAAGTATATGGTAGAACAGCATTCCATTTAGCATACACTCTATTTTGTCTTTCTTGAAGAGTATCAGTAGATTTAGGATATATCTTCATCATACTTTCAAAAATTGCTATTCCCTGCTTATCAGTACCAAAAATAAAAGAGTTGCTAAAGGCCCTTTCAATCTCTTCATACTCTTTTCGCAACTCCTCATTTTCTATTTGTAATAGACATTTTATTTCTTTGTATTCCTGCATAAAATCAGGCAAGTAATTCAGAACATCAATTACTCTCATAATTTCCACTTCCCCACACTGGTATTTCGTAGATATCTATTTCTAAATTTTCCTCTCTCCCATTAATTTTTGTATTACCTATGTCTATTATTTTATTATTTATAGCTAATATTCTAGTCTCTATTTGGGATATCCTTATTACTATCTTATTAGAAGCTGCCCAATTCTTTCTAAGTTCTAATAGATAATCCATTAATGCATTATCTATGTCATCTTTAATGTTAGTCACTTCTATATCTTCTAAAGTTAAATTTGTAGTAATATGGATAGATTTTTTTAAAGGTGTATCAACAGTTACTATGTGCCCTATAGGTGCTATCCCTTTACCTGTACCATCCTTTGTTGGATCAATTGTCTCCTGTACTCTTTCAATTAAAGCACTACTGGCCTCGTCACACTCACTATCTAAAATAGTAAGTCTTACTGTTCCGCCACCCTGCCACACTGGAGTAACTTTAACTGATCCTACTCCACTTATGGCTAATGTTTTCTCTTCATAATCTTTTATATTGCCACCATATGCTTGGGTATCAAAACTGTTCAGGTATCTAGCCCTTAAACTTTCTGTCTCCTCTTCATCTTCTCCAGGGATCAGTATTTCAGTTAACTCAGCGGATGTCAGTCCGTCTATATATTCTATAGGAATCAAAGTTCCTGTGTTTCCGTTAGGCTCTTCTCCAAGTGTCTCACATTCTAACTGATATTCATAACTTCCTGAATCAAGTTTTTTTATAACTATGTAGTTATATTCATTCAAGCTAAATCTACTACCTAAAGGTACTTGTACATTGAATACTCCTTTATACACACCTGCACTTGCTGGTTTAGGATATATACCTCTTTCTGAAGCTCTTTTTATCAGATTTTCTCTACTTGCTGTGTGACCAAATGTTTCTTTATAGTATTCGCCAATAGTTATATACATCTGAGCTGTTTCTAGTGAGTTCCCCGCTACTGCGTCATAAACTATGGATCCTTCTCTTTTGTCCACATCACTGGGGATATTTTTCATTTTTATTTCGAGTAATTTTTCATAAGTTTTATCCTCAAACATCAGATCAGTACCTCCTTCCTTAAATTCATCTCTCCGTAGATTGTATTTACAGTAAATGTTACAGCTAATACACTACGAGCTAAGTCTTTGAAAGAAAAGTTATAAACTTCTAAAACTCTACTGTCTTGTAACAATGCTTCCTTTATTCTTTCCTCTAAAACTACTTTGCAATAACTCTTAGGTTTTCCAAATAAATCTTTTAATTCGATTCCATAATTCCACGAATAAATAAGATAAGCGTATCTTTCAGTATTTAATATTTTAAAACAGGCCTGTTCCATAGCTTTTAGCCCGTCTATTTTTCCGTAGATTCGATCCCCGAACATCTGGATTTTATGAGTTTTAGTTGTCATAACTTTATTCTCTTCTACAATTTCAACAGATACATTTTCTCTAACAGGTAACATCATATCCACTCTCCTTCAACAGTAGGATCATTAATTCTATCCAGGATATAGTAAATTTGTCCCCCCTCTTGCCTTATCATTATTACTTTCTCTCCCTTTAATAGTGCGTTATGAATTAATATCTTTTTTCTACCTGTGTATTCATGCTCGTGATCAATCGGTATCACATTTTTACCAACATTAGGGTGGTCATGACTAGTATCCCATGATCCATGTATACTATCAGTTGAGTGTTGAACTGTGATATCAACGTAATAATCTCTTACAAGATGGGAAAGTATTAGATCCTCAGCTTGTAGAAGTTTTTTAGCCTCTACTCTAACAGTTAAAGGATTTACAGTTTCAACTATTCCAAATTCTAGTTTTGTCATTTTTTTTCTTTCTAGTAATTTTTCTACTACTTCTTTGATAGCATCTATCATTGAATATCTGCCCCCCTTACCGTTAAATTCATTAAATACTCTTGGTTATTGAAAATATGCTTAGCACTTTCTACCAACATATAATTACTTACTTTTACATCTCCTAAATCCAAAACAACTATGATACTACTTCCAGCCCTTACTCTCACATCTCCGAATATATTTTTTATATCTAAGCTTTTAAATTTTCTATTGTGGAGCTGTAATAATGCGTCGGCTTTCATTTTTCCATTTTCTTTTTCTCCCAGGGTGTCATAGTGTTGTAGAACTCCCCATTTATTGATATTACTTGAATCTTTAGCTATATAAATCTCTCTTTTTCCAGCATTACTGTCAGATTTAACTATTTTTACAGTGTTAGCACTATTTTCTATGCTAGATTTATAAGAAAAATTTTGAGACATTGAAGCATCAACAATAAAATCTAATTTCATATTTTCAATATTTTTTAACGTCAATTTACCAAAGTCATCATACAGAACATACATTTTTTTTGTATTTTGAAGTGTTATTCCTAAAGCAGTCAATATGATATCAAACAGTGATACCCCATCTTCTAGTCTTTTAGGAATAATAAATTTAGTATCTTCTATTTCTCCAAGTTGTAATTGGAAGTCATTAGCTAGCATGGTTATTACTTCACTAGCTTTTTTATTTCTATACTCATAGACATCTTTATTTTTTAGATATCTAAGTTGATCATAAGCAGTGACAGAGAGTATTTTATCTTTATCTCTATTAATCGTAAAGATAAATCCATAAAAAACTTTTTGCCCTTTGTACTTAACTGTTACTAAATCTCCCTCTTCAAAGATGTTATTCTCATCAAATAAGCACTTGAATGTGAGTTTTCCAGGAGCACCTCTTCTTTCTGTTGTCCAAGTTACTCCCTCTAGTACAGCAGGTGCTATTGCCCCATTTGTAGTTTTTATTCCTAATTCTATATCTAAATTATTCAAGTCTTAACACCTGCCCCACTTTTATGCTATTAGCATTTGCTAAATTATTTAAAGTTTTTAAGTCTAAGTATCTAGAGCCGTTTCCAAGCTCTTTTTTAGCTATATTATACAAAGTATCTCCAGCTTTAACTGTATAAGTTTTAGCTATCGTTTTAGAAGCACTGTCTCTTACTTTTGTAGTAGTTATTAATCCACCACTTATAGCACTAACTATAGCTCTATTACTATCTTTATACTCTTTTAGATTTAAAGATACTATTACATCTCTTCCTTCGTCAGCATCTTCTTTTATTTGAAAATCTTCTAATGATACCTTCATGCAATGACTATATCCCAATACCCCAATACTACCTTCTCTAATTATTACAAAATTAAAAGGTTTTTTAGAGTTCTTTAGCTTTTTTATTAGTTCGATGTAGTAAACAATAGGTAAAAATATCCCACCTAAATATTGAGCAAAGGGATATTTAACAGCTGGAATACAAGCATCAAAAGATATCTCTTGTAATCCAGACTCTTTCAATATATTAAATTCTCCCTCATTCACAAGAGTTACAGTCCTATTTCTATTTTTGAATTTAATATTCATTCTTTGAGGGGTAATAGGGAATAACACCCCGTCGATATAAAACGCGTATCCATTTTTTAATAGCATTAATCATACACCCCCTCAGCTACTACTGAAACAGTTTCTCTCAATTTATCACTGATATTTGAATAAATACTTTCAACATCCATAGAATTATTAACTTGGTTAGTAATTCCGCCAACCTCAACTTTTATTTCAGCAGTAGTAAATCTGTTGATAACTTCCATTTCAGCTAAATCTCTCATATATTTAATCTCTTCTATTGTTAAGTCTAAGTTATCTACAATAGCTTCAGTATTTGTTGCTATTTGGCCCAGTAGTTCTTGATTTTTCTCCTGGATAGTATCAGTTAAAGAAAAATTATCCCAAGCATTATATCCATTTTTTGCTGCTTGCCAAGGGTCTTTATAGTCCACCATCATTTCTGAAAAATCTTTTCTTTCTACCTTAAATGAATTTTCTCCAACTTTATCTAAAACAAAAGTATTTAAGGAATTTTGAATCTCCCCTAACGTATCAGATACACTAGTTCCCAGTATTGTATCTGTTATTCTCCCGATAACTTTTAATTGATCTATAATAAAGTTGGTAAAATCTAAGAATAAATTACTGATAGCAGTTATTGGATGTGTAAAAACATTTCCTATAAATTCTACTATTCCAGCTATATAATTATAAACTGAACTTCCTAATTGAAGAGTTGCATTATAAACAGCTCCAATCACATTATGGATTACAGCACCAATAGCATAGAAAGCTCCTACTATTATTCCTGTAGCTGATACTGAAGTACCTGCAAAATGATTAAAGGCTGCTACTCCTAAATATAATGCTGCAACTACACCACTTACAACTAAAACTATTGGATTTGCTAATATAGCACTATTCAATCCCCATTGGGCTAATGTTTGCTGATGAGTTAAAGCTATAGATTTTCCAGTAGCCGCATTATAAATAGTCATTGCCAAAGCACTTCCTAATTGAGCTAATCCCATAGCTTTAGTAACTAGAGTATTAACCCCAATAGCAGTTGTATAAACTCCCATTAATGCCGTAACTGTTTTTAATATTGGAGATATCACCCCCCAATTATCATAAATAATACTACCTAACCCAACTATAATATTCAATCCCTGTTGAGATATTGCCATAATTTGGCCTATACTTGTAACAATGCTATTTGTAAAATTTTTAAAATTTTCAGAGTTTAATACTTGAGAAATTTGATTAGAGATAGGGATAAATCCTTGAATAACTTGGCCTTTTATACTACTAATTATATCTGTAAAAGTTAATGGGATACTCTCAAATTGATTATTTATTTGAGTAGCAGCATTAAACATAGCGTTTTTAACTACTTCAGATGTAATTTTGCCTTGAGATGCAAGGTCTTTTATCTGTCCTACTGGAACTTCCATATAGTTAGCTATATTTCTAACTATTAATGGTGCTTGTTCTAGTATAGAATTTAATTCCTCTCCTCTCAAAGCTCCAGCTCCCATAGCTTGAGTTAATTGTAGCATAGCTGCACTAACTCCCTCAGCACTTGTACCTGATATCTTAAATTGTTTGTTTATTAACTCCATAAAACCAATAAGTTCAGTGTTAGAGGAAAAGGCATCTCCTGCCATAAGTCCCATTTTAGAGATACTATCCATAGTTCCTAATGAATCTCCTCTACTATTCTGAGCTGATTGAAATATCATTGCTTGAAGTTCACTAGTAGTTTGATTACCATCATTCATTAAATCTAATCTAGCAGTAGTTTGTGTTAAACTATCAGAAAGGTTTATAGCTCCTCTTAGAGTTTGTAGTCCTACATAAGCTGCTGCCACTCTACTAATTTTAGATAATAACCCGTCACTTTCTTTAACACCTCTTGCAAGACTTTGATTAAATCTATTTTGCCCATTTGTATTGTTATTAATTTGATTTTGTATCTCTTGCTCTATTCTTACTAACTCTGCTCCTGCGTCTGTTATCATTTGAGAGGCATTTGTTAATCTAGTGGTGTCAATATTTACATTAGCATTGTTTACTCCTTGTAAAGCTGCTATTGTAGTATTAATAGCTCCTACTATGTTGTTGAGAGGTTTACTCATGCCATCTATAAGCATTATTGAACTTTCTATTGTAGCCACCTTATCACCTCCAATAAAAAAAGCACCCGAGAATTTTAATTCTCAAGTGCATACACCTTATAAAAATCTATTTCTGATTGGTTCCACCCCTATTTTAGGATAATACTCTTCTTGAATATATTTTTTTAAAATCCGTTCAGCATCTCCATCACGCTCTAACTCAACCCATTCATCATACAATTTCTCTTCAGAAAGAACTCTCCCAATTCCATAATCCATGTCTAAATTTCTGAAAACTTTATACCAATTTTCTCTAGTAGCAACTCTTTTTTCTCCGTTCGGGAATACTATAGTTATTTTTTCTTTTAAATTAACACCTGGATAAAGAGGGATTACTTTCATTTCCTCACTAACAATCCCGTTATTGTTTTCTACTTTAAAATATAGGTCATATTTTTTCTCAAACTCATGTTCTATTAATTTTCTATATCCCTTATATTTACCATCAGCAGGAATGTCTTTTACAGCAAAACATATAAAACTCAGAGTAAAAAAACATAAAATAAGTATTTTTTTCATAGATATTTCCCTCCATCATTTTCTATACCTCTATTTATAGTAAAAAAAGAATAAAAAGTCAATAATTATTTATTTTCTTTCTCAAGTCTTATTTGAATAGCTGCAATTACAAAAGCTTTTTCCTCATTACTCATCTCTAAATATTCTTTAGGTCTTATATGTAATTTGTGCAGGCAATAGTAAGCTATGTTAGCCTCACCATCACCTGCTTTTATTAGTTTTTTGCTTCTTTAGTTAATTCTCCCAAAGTTTTAAAACCATTGACTTTATTAACCTCAGTTGCTAAGTCCTGAAACTCAGCTGGTAACAACATTGATTTTAATAAATCCTGCTTAGTTTTTACACCATAACTATCTTGTAATTCAGCGTTACCTAAGTCAGGATAAACTACACAAGCAGCACATAACATTGCCTGGTATTTATTACCATCTAACATTGGTAGTTTTTGCCCATTGATATCTTTTATAATAGTACAATTTTCTCTAAGTAATTGGTCATCTTGAGCTGAGATAGCTCTTATTTCAAATAGTTCAGTTTCTCCACTTTCCTTGATAAATCTTTCTGAAATAGTGATCTTCTTATTTTCTACTACTTTAGCATTTTGCTTAAAAAAACTATTAAAATTCATTTATTTTCAACTCCTCTATACCATTCCATCTAAAATATTAAACTTTTTATTGAGTACCCATTTTTCAAAAGTAAAAGATACTTCCTCTTCCAGGTATTCTCCATTTGCATCAAATTGCCCTATAACCCCACCATCAAGGTTACAACCTTGAATCAATACAGCTTGTCTTCCAGCTGCCGAATTTGGATCTTCATTAGCTACTTCAATATCAAAGTACAGATCCTCTCCAGTATTTTGATATTTCTCTAATATCTCTCTCATTACACTGGTGTTATAATGCATAGTCATAGTTCCTGTACCTTCTGCTGAGGTTGCTTTATTTCCTTTGTTAACTCTTCCGAGAATAGGTAGTTTAGACTTATTCTTTGTGTATTTAGCTTCAAACTTAATAGCTGTCATAAAATTATATCTAGTACCATCAATAGTAGCATAGCATTCCCCAAATACTCCAGCTATTGCATCTTTACTTAACATTGTTAATTTTCCTTCTGGCATTTAAACTCTCTCCTTCCTACGATACCACTACTGTCATATATAATATCTCCATACAAGCTACTGGAGTAACAGGGTCATTAACTATTACCGATTTTTTAGTAGGTCCCTTTTCCACTGTTACAGCTTTAGGATCAAAATTTTCCAATGCTTGTATTCTTTCTAATTCCTCATGATGGGCCACTATATCTTTCCATAATGCTTCTCTACCGCTTTCAATATTTCTAGTGTGCCCTAAATGTTTTTTATTAAATAATAAAGCTATATCATTTCCTATTTGGTCCAACACTCTTACAACTTGGTTAGATGTAAAATCATCATTTTTCTCTACTGTGATAGTTGTTAGAGAGTTTATATCAGTTAAAACATAAGGTTCTCCAGCATTATTATGAAATAATAATTGGCCAGCTTTTATTCCTGCCTCTAACTGTGATTGAGTATATTTAGTATCAATAGTATACTCTCCATCATACTTAGTATTAGTTAAAGTAGCATTTACAGCACAACTTGCTTCAGCTCCAGTTAACCAATAAACTAATACATTTTCAGGGGCTCCATCATCTGAAACTTTATTTTGAAGATTGATAACTCCTTCATAATCAGCAGCTTCTCTATAGACTACGCATTGAAATTTCACTCCAACTTCATCTCTCATTCTCTTAGTCCAGTTAATATATAACTTTTGGATAATTGAGTCTTTAGCTGTACATCCCACAACGTTAAAGCTATAAGATTCTAGTAGATCTAAAAACTCTTGATGCTGAGTTCCTGTTACACTAACAAGATTTGTTCCACCTGTTAATTTTTCTCCAGCTGTTTCTGTTAACTCTGATGTTTTGAAATCTACATAGTCATTACTTATAAGTTCTGAAGAGTTGGTTACTGTTTGAACGTCTACTTTGATATCACCTATCATTGTCGTTACATCTTTTTTACTCTCCTCATCTACATTAGTTTTAACTATTATAGTAATATCATTCCCTCTAGTTCCACTATATTTGGCTGTAGCATAGGTATTAGCTGCCTTAGTCCCTCCACCATTTAGCCTATACATATATACTGTTTGAGCTTTCATGAATAAATCTCTTAAAGGTTTCATTTTTTCATGGGTGTAATCATACCCAAATATCTTTAGGGTATCAGTTTGAAAATCTCCATTTTCTACAGTAAAGATCTCTCCCTCTACTCCCCAATCTAATTCCATAGCTATAGCTGCAAAACCTCTATCAGATATATTTACAGTAGCTCTTGCTGCACTAACAAAGTTAATATATGATCCAGGTAAAACTTTGTTGTAACTTAAAAATGTTCCTCCACCATTAGCCATTATTTAACACCTCTTTTCATAAATTTATCTATTATTGTATCTACTTCAATAAAAGTATATTCTTTGTCATCTTCTAATAAGACTCCTAATAAGTCTTTTCTATTAGAATACTTTTTACTTTTTAGCAACTGCTCTTTTGAAAATTTAGACTCAGTAGTTTTTACTTTCTCAGTTTTCTCTTTAGCCATTATTTAATACCTCCTTTACATAGCATTTCTTCCATATAGTTATCATCCGTATCTACATCTCTAACATGTAATCTATAAGTAACAAAATAGTATAGATTCTTTTCCACTATTTCATATCTACGATTTATCCCTCTTACATAATTTTCATTTCCTAAATCTATCATATTTAAGGCTCTATGTAACAGTTCTGCTATTTCTGCATTTTCCCATAATCCTTTTTTAGGAAAGTACTGAATACAAAAATTATAAGTTCTTAAATATCTATCTCCTAATAATTGTTTTTCATCAGGATTTAATACTTGTACACAAAAACATGGCTTTTTAAAACCTTGTGGAATTTCCTCTATATAAATTTCAGCCTCAGAATTTATTTTTTCTAAGACTGTATTTATAGCTATTATTAATTTTTTAAGCATTTTTCATCTTCTCCAAAATTACTTTTAATCTTTTCTGGATAATACTTTCTAAATTATCTCTTATTTCATTCTCTGATATAGTTAACATAAATCTACCTGGAACCCACCCTTTATGATTTCTAGTTCTGTGCCCATACTCAACATAAGATGCATATTCTACAGAGTTAATCACTTCTACTTTATACCCATTATTAGTTTTAACAACTTCTCCAACAGTCCAACCTCTTCTCAAATTTCCACCTGTTTTATGAGGATAAACTCCTACTGGAGTTCTTTTAATAACTTTTCTGAGTAATAAAGCTGCTATATCGCTTGCTAATAGCCTTATGTAGTCATCTATCTGTTTCTGTTGCTCTACTAAGTTTTGTTTTAACTCTGTCAACCCCTTTATATTAACTCTTACCGCTCTTCCCATTAAGCATGTTCCTCTGCATTAAGTAATATAATTTCTTGATGATTTGAGTATTTAGCAGGCATTCCAGAACATTTATATAGAAAACTTTTTTCATCTCTATATACAATTATTTCAGAACCAGCACTAACTTCTATATCTTTTGAAAGAAAAAGTTTTACAACTTGAGATATTATAGGCTCATAGGTAGTTTGATTTACAGAAGTGATACTTTTAAATGATATTCTACATGGTATATTTTCATACCTTAAAAATTTTTTATGTTCTGTAACTTTTGTTGTAGGGTCTTTCACTGACTCCCAGTTGTAAATATCACATCTATCAGTATAAAGTATTTCTAAAGGATTTTTTCTCACCATGCTAATCTCCTATATTTAATAAGTTCTTCATCTTTACCATTAATTAAAAAATCAATAGCTTTATCTATTAAATCAGCTTGAGAAAGAGAAGTAGAATAACCTATCTTTGTATCTCCTTCTTGAATATCTTTAATTAGAGGAGTAAAATCATACCCCTCTAAATTTCCAGTAACTCTTTTTGCTTGGAGATATTCTCCTGCAACTTTATCCACAACTATATAATAAATTCCATAAGGTATATTTTCCTCATTATAATTTTGATTAGTATAATTATTAATACTACTCAAAGTCTTTTTAATGAGGTATTGTATAGCTTTCTTTTGCTCTTCAGCTACTTCACAATTAAACATCCCTAATCTATTAACAACATCATCATATAGTGCCATCTTAATCACTATCCTCTTGAGATGATTCTAGCAATAGGAATTGTCTTATGTGCAATACATTTTTTCTTTGAAGTAGAACCATTATTTACTAATTCCCAGTTAGTTCCATTTTCAAGATCTTCATCTGTAGGAGAGTTAGAAGCCTGAGATTTTTTAGTATAAGAAATTCCATATGGTGCAAAAACTTTTCTTTGTCTTGAATAAAGTGTAGTTTCTCCTCCATTTGTTTTAGGATCTCTAGCCATTTCTGCAGGAACTTTAGCTCCTATATTTTCATAGTCAAAAGCTCCATCTCCTAGTATATATGATGTATAGATTACTGCATTTTGAATATGTTGTACATATTCTCCATCTTTTACATCAGAGATAACTGTTGCTACTGTTTCTTTTGCTACTTCTCCTTGCCCTGTTCCTGGAGTTGCTACTTTTAAAGCTCCTTCATCTGTAGCTAAACATCTCACATATAAAGTTTCTTTAATCTCTGTAGGCATTCCGTCATCAATTAATACAAGTCTTCCATTCCAACTTCCTAATGCTAAATCTCTTTGTATTCCATCTTTATCTGTGTATTTTAAATAGTTCAAAAGTTTTAAATTTTCTAAATTAGTTGAAATTGCTGAATGTACAATAACTAATGAAAATCTATGTTTGTGGTCTCCAGATGCTTTTTGAATAGCTGTATTTAAAGAAGCTGGCCCAACCACTGATTTAGCAATAGATTCTTTTGAAATATCTAATGTATGATTATTTACAAATTCAAGATTTTCTTTTCCAGTCATTGCAAATATTCCTTTTAGAATAGAAAGTATTGTGGCTTGGTCAATCTCTCCCCAATATTCAGCTATTTGCTCTGCAACATTATCCATAAAATCTACTCCACCTGTTATATCATAAGAAAAATCTCCTTCTGTCCAAGCTTTAGCTCTACCAATGACTACTACTCCTCTTTCATAAGTTTCTGTTCTTGTTGATTCAATATCTGTTTTTCCGTCATAGTTTACAGGAACTCCATCTAAAAGTCCATAGAAAGGAATAGTAGCATATCCTGTTCCTGTTTGAGAACTAAATACTGATCTTATAGCCTCATTTCCTTTTACAGCTTTAGATTTAATCAGTTCATTTCTTTTTGTATTAGGTATTCTATCTACATATTTTCCAAATGCTTGTCCATTAAAACTTTTTTCATCAAATTTTCCCATTATTCATCACTCCTTAATTAATCTATTTTTGCTCCTGGATTTTCTGCTAAATATTTTTCCATTTGAGAATAAGTCATCTCATTAAAATTAACTTTCTTTTCAGGATTTCCTGCTGGACTTCCACCTTTAGGTGTTTGTGTTACTTCAAATAAAAAAGATGAGTCAGCTGCTGCTTTTAAAACTTTTAATTGCTCATCAAGTCCTACAACTTTCCCATCTTCTCCTATTTTTGCTCCATCTAAATTTAATAATGCTTTTACTGCTTTATTATTTTTAGCTCCTGCACTCATTAGTGCTATATCTAAAGCATTATCTAATCTGATTTTTGCTATGTTCTCAGCATACTCCTTATCTTTAGACTTTTGAGTTTCTTGCATATCTGATATTTGCTTTTTAAGTTCTTCATTATCTCCTACATTCTTTTTCACCTCCTCTAAATTCTTAATTAATGACTTATTACTCTCAGCTAGTTGATTTTTTTCAGTTTCTAGCTCTAAATATTTAGCTCTTTCCACATATCCTTCTAACTCTTTTTTAGATTCTCCAGCTACTTTTAGAGCTAGTTCCTCTTTAAGTCCTAATGCTACTAATTGCTCTTTAGTCATTTATTTTTCCTCCTCTTTATTTTTTATTCATACCCTTTCTTTCTCTTATAGTTCCCCAAATAAAGCCAATTCCTAGTCCTATTACAAGTCCTATAAAAAAATATCCTGCTGGTGTCATTTCTCTCATCTCCTTTTAGTTCTATATAAAAAAGAGCAAGGAATACCACTAGCATAAGTTCCCCACCCTATTTTGTACCATCTTTCATGATTGATAAAAGCAAAAATTTCTCCCATTTTTACGCCTCTTTTTTTATGTTTTTATCATTGTCTATTCTAGCTAATAACGTATTATAATAACCAATCATATGAGACATTTGAATAGCTAAAAGCTGTCTTTGATATTCATTTGTATATTGAGGTTCTTCCATTTCT
>JAHLFN010000077.1 GCA_018883725.1 Candidatus Fusobacterium pullicola
TATACTTCTATTGCTATATTTACAGTTACAAGATATAATATAGATTTTATATGTCTTTTAAAACTTAAATCTTTAAAAATAAGAGTTACATATTTTTTTGAATATATAATATTTATTAAATAATTCCCAAGAGTTCCTATAATAGTTATTAGTGCAAATTTTAAATAATCTGAATCTTTTCTTACAAATAAAATTAATAGTATCAAAGATAGTATTTTAAAAACAATATTTCTTAATGAAATAAATTTAAACTCTTCGAGACCTTCATAGAGCCAATTAATATTAAAAATATTAAAAAATAATAATATTCCCATTATTAAATATAACTTTAAATTTTCTCTAAGTATATCAATATTTAAGATCAAAATAAAATAAATCGTTAAAAAAAATATGGTAGATAAAAAATTTATAAAAAATAATTCTGAATATACTCTGTTTAATTCTTTTTTATTCTCTCTGATATTTGCTATCTCTCTAACACCATAAGTTGGTATTCCAAGAAAAGAAAGAATTACAAAATATTGAACTATATTTTGTGAATAGCCTACTTCACCTATACTTTGAGGTGAAAGAACTCTTGCAGCATAAATTCCAGAAATCAATGGAAATAATAAATTAAGAATATTATAAACTAAATAATAAAATGTATTTTTTAATAACGATTTTTGCTTCATAACTTTTTTACCCACTCTTGATTATCTAAATACCATCTGATTGTCTTTTCTATACCTTTATCAAATGGTGTCTCTGGGTACCATCCTAACTCTGTTGCTATCTTTGTTGGATCTATTGCATATCTTGCATCATGTCCTAATCTATCCTGTACATAAGTTATTAAATCATAGTTTATATTCTCTATATCTGTCTTTAATACCTTTCTATACTCTGGCTCTTCTCTCATTATTCTTGCTATTGTATCTATTGTTAGCTTTACTATATTGATGTTTTTCTCTTCGTTAAATCCACCAATATTGTATACCTCTCCCAATCTTCCATTGTTTATTACCATATCTACTGCCTTATTATGATCTCTTACATATAGCCAATCTCTTACATTACTTCCATCTCCATATACTGGTAGAGATTTTCCCTCTAATATGTTTTTTATTATTAGTGGTATTAATTTTTCTGGAAATTGGTATGGTCCATAGTTATTTGAACATCTTGTTATATTTATTGGTAGCTTATATGTTTCAGCATAGGCTTGTACTATCATATCTCCTGATGCCTTTGATGATGAGTATGGTGATCTTGGATCTAATGGTGTCTTTTCTGTAAAGAAGTTCTCTCCATATGTTTTTAGATTATCTCTTCCCTCTACTACTCTTTTTACACTCTCATCTAAGTATAACTCCTTAGCCTCTGTAAAATCTCTACTTAGTGATCCATATACCTCATCTGTTGATATTTGGATATATTTTTTTCCCTCTTTGTATATTGGATATCCGTTCTCATCTCTTCCTATTGTCCAACTATCCTTTGATACCTCTAATAGATTTTGTGTTCCTAATATATTTGTTTCTAAGAATACTCTCGGTCCTAATATACTTCTATCTACATGTGATTCTGCAGCAAAGTTTACTACATAGTCAACATCATATCTAGCAAATATATTCTCTACTAGCTCTTTATTCCCTATATCTCCCTTTACAAACTCTATTTTTTTATCTGCTATCTCATCTTTTAAACTCTCTTTATTCCCAGCATAAGTAAGTTTATCTAGTACTATTATCTGTATATCCTCACCATACTTCTCAAGCATATACTTTACAAAGTTTACTCCTATAAATCCTGCTGCCCCTGTTACTAAATATGTTTTCATATCAACACTTCTCCCTCTTTATCTATTTCCTCTTTAAATTTTTTGTCAATAATTTTTTCATACTCAATTACATCTGTAGTATATGGTATTCTACTCTCTTCTAAATACTCTTTTATTAATGCTATCTCTAACTTTGTCAAATTCCCTTTTAAAGCTATATCTATATCTGAATTTTCTCTATAATCTCCTCTTGCTCTAGAACCAAATATAATTATCTCATCTATATTAGGAAATAGGAAATAAAGAGCCTTTAATTCTTCGTAATATCTCTCTTTCAATCCAAATCTCATCTATATTTCACTCGCTTTTAAAAACTCAAAATTTCTTCTTAATTCACTGCAATATCTTGAAACTATTCTTTCGTATATCTCTTCTGCTATTGCTTGATTATAAATGTGAGAGGTCAGATTTCTATCATCTAACATCTCTAACCAAATATCTATATTTTTCAATACATCTAATTTAAAGGCTTCTTTTACTGTACTTTTAGGGGTAGTTGCAGCCTCTACACCTTCACTATTTAAAAAATGTTTTAAAGTTTTCCATGATAACTCCAAAGTAAATTCAAATCTTTGAATCACTCCATCTTTTAAAGTTGAAAAATCAACTTTTTTACTTTCCTCAATTGCTTCTTCCAATCTATTTATAGCTTTCTCTAAATCTTCTAATCTCTCTTCCCATCTTTTTCCCATAACTCCTCCAAAAACCTATCTATTCCCTCTTTCCAATGAGGTATCTTTTTATCTACTATCTTTTCTATCTTCCTACTATCTAATTTTGAATATTTAGCTCTTTTGGCTTTCAATGGAAAATCATCTGTCTTAGCTCTCTCTAATTTTCCATTCCAATCTATTTTTTTAAGAATATATTCTGCTTGATCATACTTAGATGCTTCTCCATTATTTGAAAAGTGATAAAGTCCATACTTATCAGTTTGTATCAGATCCCATGAGAATTCTGCTAGATCCTTTGAGTATGTTGGACTTGATACTTG
>JAHLFN010000078.1 GCA_018883725.1 Candidatus Fusobacterium pullicola
TTTCATAAAGCTTTTGAAATAGATATCTTTCAAATACGTTTTGCTTTAAGACTTTCAGTTGTTTTATGTATATCATTTACCTTTGTTTTTATTAGTAAGTTAGAACACTCATATTGGGTTCCGATGAGTGCTTTTTTAATGCTTATGCCCTATGCTGAGGAGAGTAAACAAAAGATCACAAACAGAATATTAGGAACAATATTTGGAATAATTACTTGCTGGATATTGATGAGTATATATCATGGGATTACATATAGAATTGTTATTGTTATATTGATGACAATTTTTATGTATACAGTTCCAATAACATCTTGGACAATGACAATATATACAACTTGCTATGGAATGACTTTAGCAACAATTACTTTAGGAATGGAAGAAGCAATAATTTTAAGATTAATTTATGTGGCAGTAGCTGTTGTAATAACTTGGATAGCTAATTATTATATATTTCCAAATACAGCTATTAGAGAGTTTAAAAATAGTATAAAAGAGCTTTTTCAAGTGGATAGAAAGATGATAGTAGAATTAAAAAAAGGGTATGAGAATAGAGGAAATATCAATAATTTCAGACATCTTTTGATGGAAGCAAATATGCTTAGTGATGAGATAAGAAACTATATATCAAAGGGAATAGACGAGAATGAAAGAAGATTTTACACTCAAATGTTATTAATAAATCAAACTTTGATAATTGAGATGGAGCAGTTAAATTCTTACTTATACTTTGGGAGAAAAAGATTTGAAGTAAAAGAAAAATTAGAGATTAGAGAGTTATTTCAAAGTTTAGAAAAAGCTTTGGATAGGGTGTATATAGGCTATGTTTTTAATAAATTGGAAGATTTTACAAGAGAGGAAACTAAAGTTAAAGAGAGTGAAAATAGTGGAACCAAGCTATACTTTGATGAGTTATTTTCAAATTGTATTGATTCAGTAAAAGAGTTAGAAATGTTACGTAGAATTACTGAATAGATTCATAAATATGTTTGAAAAAATAAAAAAATTGAGCAAAGTATCAAAAAATATGGTAGAATATGAAATAATAATGAGGAAAGATACCTAAAATAGAAAAGGAGATACCATGAAGCTGACAAAAAAAGAAAAAATTATTATAGCATGTTCGGTTACTGTTATTTGTTTTAGTTTGTATACTTTTAATAAAAGAGATATTTTAATTGAGAAATTAGCAAATAGTCAAATTCTATCAAAATCTTATCAAGAAAGTAAGGAAAAAAGAGTGATAAGAGAGATAGACAGAAAAATAAATAGCCATACTTTAAAAGAAGATATAAAAGGTTTATCTTTAGAAAAATTAGAAGTAATGAATGATATTCTTGATAATGAAGATTTTTTGAAAGTCTTAAATAGTAAGGATAAAAAATCATATAGTTCAGAAAAATATCTTTCTGGTGATATAAGTTATGATGAAGCTGCATTACTTTATAATGCATGTAAAGGATTTAGAGAGTTCTCATTACTATCTGATAAAATAAAAAATTATTTGACAAATAGTTTTCCTAATTTAGATTATAATAAAGTCGTAGATAATGAGGGAAAAGTAGCAGAGCTGATATTGAGTAAGGATAAGTTTTTAAAGTTAACTTCAAATAAAGAGTTAAAAGAGATAATTAGAAGTTTAAATAAGGAACAACTAGATAAGCTTAATGCAATAATTGGAAACAATAGTGATATATTGGAGTTTTTAAATTTTAACGAAGAGTTTTTAAAGCAGGTACAGGAAAATTCTAATAAACTTTTAACTTCAGGATTACCCTTTGAAACTTTAGAGAAGTTTGTAACATTAAGTAAAAAGATGGATGAACTTTCACACTTAGATGAGGGATTTAAAAACTTTATAGGGAAGAATATGCCTGGTATTGAGTTTAAAAAGATATATCTATATGGAGGATTTTATTTAGCTGATAAAAATAGTAATATTGAATTGGAAAAGGAGTATAGAAAAAAAGTTTATAGCTTTGATAATCCTTATATAAAGCTTAATCCATATGGGAGAACACCACTTACAGCTCTTGTGAAAGTTGATGATAGTTTAGCTGGAAAAAAAATTAAAATAACTATATTTGGAGAGTTTGGAAGTGGAAATTATACATACAATACCACTATAAATAAGCTAGGAGAGTTACCAATAGTAGGTCTTTATCCTAAATCTGAGAATAAAATAGCCTTAGAGCTAGAAGATGGAAGAAGAAAGAATATATCAATATTAACAGGGCAATTAGATGATATTCTTCCAGCTATAGTGATAGAGAAGAAAATTCCAGAGAGAATGGAAAAAGGAATGAATTTAGTATCTTTTAATACCAAGGATAGAGCTATGCCTTTTGTTTTTGATATAAATGGGAATATTAGATATGTATTGGATATTTCTTCTACGATAAATAAAGCCTATGTTGGAAAAGAGGGAGAGGATTGGATAGTAGCAAATAATGAGGCTGTTTTTACCTTTGATATATTGGGTAAAGTTTTGAGTACAAGAGAGCCAAAGTATTATGCTGAAAACGAAAATTGGAAGAATGGAGTTTTATTTAGAGAGGTACAGTACCTTCCAAAGATGAATAATCAATTAGCTGTATATGGATTTAGTGATAAAGTAATTTATCCAAGTGGAGTTTTTTCAGAGTTAGGAATTGATAGTAAACAGGAGCTATTCAAAGCAAGATTATATTTTGATAAAAATAACTTTGAAGAGAATAATATACTATCTGGTAGAAGAATAGAACTTTTTTAATGGAATAGGAGAGTGCAATGGAACAAGATAAGGGAACAATTTTAAATGCGATATATATTATATTGTTGGGGATAGTGTTTTATTTATGTAAATATATCTTTATCTCTCAGGATAATCTATTTTCTCTTTATTCTATAATAGGATTTTTCATAATGATGTTGGGAGCATATGTAACTGACAACATGAAATTTCAAAGGTATAAATATAAGATAAGAGGTTATATCTCAGTCATAATAATAGATATTATATGTTTTATGATCTGGTTTTTTTACAGTTGGGATTTATCATTAGTTATTTTTATGCTTATATTTGTATCGTTTCAAGTTTTACTTACTGTACTTATAAGTATAGCAGTATTTAAGTTAAGATATGTCACTATATATGGAAATGGTGAGATGAAAAATAGAGTATTAGATAGTATTCAACATTTCCAAGAGTATCAATATATAGACTTCACTGGAGCAAAGGAGGAATTTCCTAAATTTGTTCAAGAGAATAATATATCACTTATAATTCTATGTAGAGAGAAGTTAGCAAGTAGTGAGATAAGGGAGATACTTGCTATGAAGCTAAAGGGTGTAGAAGTAAAGAGTTATTTTGATTATATGATAGAGAATGAAGGTAAGATAGAGGTAGAGTTTATAACAGAGGAGTGGTTACTTCAAGCTTATGGATTTAAAATCTTACGTAGTCAAATTCAAAATAATATAAAAAGAGTATTTGATATAATTATGGCTATAATAATAGGAGTAATGACACTACCAGTGATGGCTGTAGCTGCTATCATAGTAAGACTTGAGAGTCCTGGACCAATAATATATAGTCAGGATAGAGTAGGAGAGAATGGAAAAGAGTTCAAAGTTCATAAGTTCAGAAGTATGAGAAATGATGCTGAGAAGGATGGAGCTAAATGGGCACAGGTAAATGACCCTAGAGTAACTAAGTTTGGAAACTTTATGAGAAAGACAAGAATTGACGAGTTACCACAACTTATCAATGTTCTAAAGGGAGAGATGAGCTTTATAGGACCTAGACCAGAGAGAATGGTATTTATTAAAGAGTTAGAAAAGGAGATACCATATTATAATTTAAGACACATGGTAAAACCTGGTCTGACAGGATGGGCTCAAGTTATGTATCCGTATGGAGCGAGTGTTGAAGATGCGAGAAGAAAGTTAGAGTATGATTTATACTATATAAAACATCATAGTTTATACCTAGATATGATGATAATGTTTATGACATTTAAAACAGTAGTTTTTGGAAAGGGTAGATAGTTATGTTGACAATTTTTACCCCTGTATATAACAGAGAAGATACTTTGAAAAGATTATATGAGAGCCTTTTAAAACAGAGTTCTAAGGAGTTTCATTGGGTGGTAGTAGATGATGGCTCTACCGATGGAAGTAGAGGGCTAATAAGAGAGTTTCAAATTGAAGCACCATTTGAAATAACATATAAATATGTAAAAAATGGTGGAAAGATGAGAGCTATTAACGAGGGAGTGAGTTTAGCTAAGGGAGAGTTTTTCCTAATTGTTGATAGTGATGACTATATATCTGAAAATTGTGTAGAGATAGTTTTAAGTTATGGAAAAGAGCTACCCAAGTCTATGGGAGGAATGATATTTAGGAAGATAGATATGGAAACTAATAAAATTAGTGGAAAACCATATCCTAAAAAGGTAATTGACTCTTCTCCGATAGAGATAGTATATAATCTTGGAATTGATGGAGATAAGGCAGAAGTTTTTAGAACAGATATATTGAGAGAACATCCATTTCAAGTTTATCCAGGGGAGAAATTCATTCCAGAGGCGATAGTATGGGTAAAAATTGGTCAAAGATACAAAATGAGGTATGTAGATGAGGGAATATACTATTTTGAATATCTTGAAGATGGTTATACTAGAAATTTTAACAAGCTGATGAGAAGTAACCCACAAGGATTTAGAGAGTATTATAAATTTATGCTCTCATTTCCATTACCAATAAAAAATAAGATAAAATTTGTAATTAGGTATATACAATCAAGTTACTATACTCTTAGAGCTAGAGGAGGAGAAAAATGAAAATACTCCATATAATAACATCACTAGAGTTAGGTGGAGCAGAGAGATTACTTACAGAATTAGTACCATATCAAAAAAATAGTGGACACTTTGTTAAGGTGATGATACTAAGTGATAAGGGAGCAGTATTTAAGAAAGAGTTAGAGGAGAGAGGAGTAGAGGTAGTAGTAGCTAAAAATAACTCCATAAAATCCTTTGGAAATATATTCTCAATTGCTGAGGAGATAAAGAGAGAGAACTATGATATAGTACATGCTCATCTTGTACATGCTCAATATTGGACAAGGTTAGCTAAAATATTTGATAAAAATAAAAAGAGAAAATATATAACAACAGAGCATAGTACCTCAAACAGAAGAAGAGATTCAAAGTTAATGAGAAGAATAGATAAATTTGTATTTGGTGGCTTTGACAAGATAGTTAGCATCTCGGAAGCTACAGAGAATAGCCTAAAGAATTGGTTAGGTAGAGATGATAAGAGCTTTGAAATAGTATACAATGGTATAGATATAAAGGAGTTTCAAGATGTAGAACCATATTCAAAAAGTGAATTTGGTTTTAAAGAGGAAGATTATCTATTGATGATGGTATCTAGATTTCATGAATCTAAAAATCAAAGAGGATTAGCAGAAGCTTTGATGTGGTTACCTGTTAAATATAAATTGATTTTTGTGGGAGATGGAAAGCTAGAAGAGAGTGTAAAAAAATATTGTAAAGATAATAATTTGATAAATAGAGTAAGATTTTTAGGAATGAGAAAGGATATACCAAGACTTTTAAAAACAGCAGATGTTGTTGTTCAATACTCATTCTTTGAGGGATTTGGAATAACTGCTGTAGAAGGAATGGCAAGTGGAAAGCCATTGATAGCTAGTAATGTTCCTGGATTGAGTCAAGTTGTAGAGGGAGCAGGGTATCTAGTTGATGTTAATAATTCGAAAGAGTTGGCAAAGGCTATACTGTCATTAAGAAATTTTGGAGCTTATGATGAGCTTTCTAGAAAATCTTTAGAAAGAAGTAAAAAGTATACAATAGAGTGGTGTGCTAATAATTATTTAAAGTTGTATGAAAGGGAGTTAGAATGCTAGGTTATTTTGGAATTTTTACTTTTTTGGGGTTGGGAAGTATAATAGAACAAATGACTGAGAATAAAAGGATGAGAGAGAAAATTTTTATTTTTTCTCTTCTCCTTTTAATTTTATTTTTTGGACTAAGAGGGTATATTGGGTATGATTGGTACTCATACAAACCTAATTTTGATGTCATTCCAACTTTTATAGAGATAGTAAGGGGAGATTTACAAAATTTTAATTTTGGATATGAGATTGGATTTCAGATATATACAGTTATCATAAAGAGTTTTACTTCAAACTATTTTATCTATAACTTTATAAATACATCTGTGGATATGATAATTTTATTCTTTGTGTTGAGAAGATATTCAAACTATCCAATTTTATCTCTACTTATATTTTTTGGAGTATATGGAATTGCTTTAGAGATAGATATGCTTAGAAACGTTAAGAGTATAATGCTTTTTTTACTATCCATAGAGTATATTGAGAGAAGGGAGATTCTAAAATTTGGAGCATTAAATATTCTAGGAATACTGTTTCATACTAGCTCACTACTCTATCTCCCAATGTACTTTATACTGAATATAAAGTGGAATAAGAAGATAATTCTATTACTATTTATTTTGGGAAGCATATATTATTTTTCTGATTTAAGAATTATGATGAGGATAATAAAGGAGTATAATAATATTTTACCAACAGGTGTTGGGAGAAAATTATCTGGATATTTTAGCATAATACCTTTGGATTTTCCTTTAGGATGGAGTGTTTACTATATAGAGAGATTAATATTTTTTCTGTTAGCTTGGAGTGCTAGTGAAACCTTGCAAAATAAAAAATATGGGAATATAATGTTAAATTCATTGTATATATCGATATTTTTCTTTCTATATTTATCAGAGTTTTCAATTATGGCTATGAGATTTGGAATTCTCTTTGTGTATTCATATTGGTTTATACTACCAATGTTACTAGATATTTATCCAAAGGCTGTAATAGTTATTTTAGCCATAGCTATATCAATTTTTAGAATTGATAATCAGATAAACTTTATAGGGGATAGAGAGGTATATTCATACCAAAATATTTTAATAAATAGTTCAAGTGTAGATGTCCAGAGAAGAAAGATAGAACTTTCAACTAAGTATAAAGAGTATGGGCATGGGAAAGAGATATCATTACTTTTTTAAGGAGATGGATATATGAAGTTGATGTTTGTAGCAAACTATATGTGGGATATATATATATTTAGAGCAGGAGTATTGAGAGGGCTTATAGCTGATGGGCATGAGGTGATAGCAGTAGCTCCAGATGATAAAAGAATAGATATAGAGAAGGCTATTCCGGGCTTGAAAGCCATCTCTATAAAATTGAATAAAAGAGGGATAAATCCTATAGAGGATTTAAAATTGGTAAGGGAGTTATATACTCTATATAAAAAAGAGAATCCAGACTTAATTTTTCACTATACTATTAAGCCAAATATATATGGAAGTATAGCAGCTAAGTTAGCAGGAAAAAAATCAATAGCTATATTGACAGGTTTGGGATACTCATTCATTCAAAAATCATTGGTATCAAAAATAGCAGTAGCCTTATATAGATTCTCTTTGAGATTTTCACAGGAGATATGGGTATTGAATGAAGATGATAAAAATACTCTTATATCTAAGGGAATTGGAGATGAGAAGAAAATCTTTATCTTACCTGGAGAGGGTACAGATTGTGATAGATTCAAACCTCTTCCCATGAAAAGAGATGACGAGAAAGTAGTATTTTTGATGATAGCTCGAGCTTTTTTAGATAAGGGATTTAAAGAGTATGAGGAAAGTGCCAGAAGAATTAGAAAAAAATATGGTGAGAGAGTAGAATTTTGGTATTTGGGAGCTCTTGGAGAGAATGCTGTATCTGGAATAACTAGGGAGTATATGGATAATATTGTTGCTGAGGGGGTATTGAACTACCTAGGAACTGTTGATAGACCGGAGGAGATAATAAAAGAGTGTGATGCAATAGTTTTACCATCATATAGAGAGGGAATATCTAAAACTCTACTTGAGGGAGCAGCTATGGGAAAACCTATAATAGCTTCAAATGTAACAGGTTGTAAAGAGATTGTAGAGAATGGAAAAACAGGGTTTTTAGTTGAGGTAAAAAATATTGAGGATTTAGTAAGAAATATGGAGAAATTTATAGCCCTTTCAAAAAAAGAGAGAGAGGATATGGGAAAATTAGGAAGAGAGAAAGTCTTAAAAGAGTTTGATGAGAAAATAATTGTAAATATATATAGGAAAAAATTAGAAAACTATAACAAATTTTAACTAGTTGATTAAGGAGAAGAGTATGGATATAAGTATTATAGTTCCAATCTATAATGTAGAGGAGTATTTAGTAGAGTGTTTAAAAAGTATATATAAAATAGAAAATTTAAGATATGAAGTTATCTTAGTAAATGATGGTTCTAAGGATACGAGCTACAAGATAATGGAAGATTTTAAGGCTCTATATCCCAATCAGACAGTTCTAATAAATAAGGAAAATGGAGGTTTATCTTCAGCTAGAAATGCAGGATTGAGAGTAGCTAAGGGAAGATATGTGTCCTTTATAGATAGTGATGACTTTATTGATACTGTAGAGTTTGAAAAGTTTGTAATTGAAGGGATAAAGTCTCGTGTAGACATAGCTGTAGGAAATATGAGATACTATGTTCCAGGAAGAATAGGGGAGCCACTATTTAGATCTAAATTGATAAAGGAAGCTGGGACAGTAACAGGAATTGATTTTTTATGGACTCTATTTCAACAGCCGAAATGCTATAGAGAAGAGGTAGTAGATGATATCTATAGAAGAGATTTTTTAATAAAAAACAATCTTTTCTTTAATGAGGAGATTGTTCATGAGGATAGTGAATTTACTACTCTTGCCTATATTAGAGCAAAGAAGATAAAGTATATTGATAAGGCTTTCTACTTCTATAGACAGAGAGAGGGAAGTATAATGAATAAGGTTTCTGAAAAAAGTATGGTTTCCCTTGAAAAAATTTGTGAAAAACTTTTCTTAGAGTTTGAAAAACTTAATAATAACAAAGGAAAGGAAGCTTTAGCTACACTTATCTTAAGTTTTTATTCAACTGTTGTATATAAGAGATATA
The DNA here is from genome assembly GCA_018883725.1 of Candidatus Fusobacterium pullicola. NCBI lineage: Bacteria > Fusobacteriati > Fusobacteriota > Fusobacteriia > Fusobacteriales > Fusobacteriaceae > Fusobacterium > Candidatus Fusobacterium pullicola. The sequence goes on from JAHLFN010000078.1 coordinate 9,048, forward strand.
ATGGTGGAGGAGATTATAAGAGAGTTTATAAGAGATATAGAGAGCTGTATGCTGAGTTAAAAAAATATGCTCAAAGTAGTATTGAGTATAAGTTACTATCTTTTTCATTGTTTATTCCAAATATGATGAGAAAAATATTGGGAAAAGAGATAAGTAATGTTCAGAAGGTTCCAAAGTTTTAAGGAGGAATTATGATACCTAAAAAAATTCACTATATTTGGTTGGGAAAAAATCCTTATCCAAATCTTATGGATATCTGTATTAACTCTTGGAGAGAGAAGCTACCAGATTATGAGATTATAGAGTGGAATGAGGAAAATCTAAATTTTTATGAAGAGATTAAAAAGAATAGATTTTTAAAGGAGTGTTACGAAAGGAAACTTTGGGCTTTTCTTTCCGATTATTTCAGAATAAAGGTACTATATGAGCATGGAGGAGTTTATTTAGATACAGATATGCAGATAGTAAAAAATATAGATAATCTTTTAGTAAATAAATTCTTTATAGGAGCAGAGAGTGAGGGAACAATAAGTGCTGGAATAATTGGAGTTATTCCAAAACATTCTCTTATAAATAAAATATTAAAATTTTATGAACAAGATATTTGGAGCGAGCCAATATTTACCATTCCTGATATAATAACTAGAGTTGTAAAAAGAGAGTATGAGTTTCAACAAGAGAGGGATATAATAGAGATAGATAAAGGAATGATTATATATCCACCTAGATATTTCTATCCATACCATTTTACAGAGAATTTTAAATATAGCTGTATAAAAGAGGATACCTATGGAATACACTGGTGGGGAAAGAGCTGGGGGCAGAAAAAAGATTTATCCAAACTATATTTTTTAGAGTTTAAACACTATCGTGGAGTAAAAAAGCTATTAGTGGAGTTACTAATCTCTATGAAACTTATGAAGTTTGTAAAGCAATCAAAACTATTGATAGAGTTAAGTAAAAGGATATAGGTGAGATATTGAAAAGATTAAAACGATTATTTGAAGATAGGTTGATATTAAACTTTTTGCACATACTCAGTGGAGATGCCTTTGCTTCTCTTCTTTCTATATTTTCAATCTCATTTATAACAAAGGGGATAGGTTTAGAAAAATATGGATTTATAGTCTTAGTTCAAGGGGTTGTATCTCTTATAGATGGACTTTTTAACTTTCAATCTTGGCAAGGAGTAATAAAGTTTTTTCCAGAGGTAAGAGATGATGAGAATAGATTAAAATCTTTGATAAAGTTTAGCTATACCTTAGATATGGTAACAGCTTTAATAACCTTTCTAATAATTTTAACTTCAAGCTCGATAATTGGAAGGTTTTATAATTTTAGTAGAGAAGAGATAAATTTACTATTAGTTTTTGCTATTTATGTAATATTTAATATACAGGGAACAGCAATAGGGATATTAAGAAGCTATAATAGATTTGATTATTTACGAAATCAAAGAGTAATAGTAGCAATTATAAACTTTGCTCTTTTGGCTGGAGGATATATATTAAAGCTTGAAATACCATATTTTATCTTAGTATATCTATTCACTAATTTTGTAAACTCTCTACTACTAAACTATTTTGCAATGAAAGAATTGAGAAGAAGAAAGATTTTTGGTATAATGAGAACAAAATTACATTTCAATAGAGAGTTTTTTAAATTTACATGCTTAACAAATATTAATTCTAGCTTGGATATCCCAGTTCAATATTTTGATAATCTTCTGGTAGGGAAAATGTTGTCCCTAGAACAGTTGGGAGTATATAAAATATGTAAAACTATAGCTATTGCTCTGGATAAGATAGGGGCACCTTTGTATCAAACTCTCTACCCCTATTTTTGTGAAAAAATTGTAGAGAAAAATTATGGAGATATTTTCAAAAGATGCTTAAAGATATCAGCTATATTAGGGGTATTTTGTATATTTATACTTTCAGGTATGAATATTATTGGTTTTTCTCTTTTAGAAAAATTCTTTTCTCAAGGATTGAAAAATTATAGCTTAGAGATAAATATATACCTTTTTATGAAGTCTTTAGCTACAGTAACAATTATAGTACACCCTCTATTTTTAGCTATGGGATATATAAAAAGTGAGACTAAGATAATATTTATAGCAAATATGATATATCTTTTTGTACTGTTTTTATTGATAAAGAAATTAGCTCTCATAGGAGTGATACTAGCTTATGGAATACAGGTATTACTTATAGTTTTTATGAAAGGATTTGTAATTTTTGAAAAAAGAGATATTTTAAAAGTAAGTAACTAAATTTATGAGATAAAGGAGAGAAATAATGGCAAGATTATATTATATAGAATTTTCACATATGATGATATTACAACAAGTTGATATAGATATGGAAACAGAGGAGGATATAGTAATAGCTTTAGGGTGTTCACTAAATAAGATACCTAAAAAATATCTGACTGCTGATTATTCTTATTACAATGGAAATATCTGTATATTTAGAAGAACAAAGGCTGAATTGTTAATAGCTTTCAAGAAATATAAGGAGAGCATTTTAAAAAATATAGAAGAGTTAGAGAAAGAGTTAGAGGATTAATTGTTAAAAATTAATATTTTATACAGTTGGAAATTTTAATGAAATAAAAAATAAAAAACTTTAAGAATTATCTGTTGAATAACTCTTGAAGTTTTTTATTTTAAAAAATATTATTTATTTAATTTATCATAAGCAGATAAAATATTAAAAATTTGAAGAGCAACTCCTATTTTTAAGCTATCCTCATCAATATCAAATTTATCATTATGAAGAGGAGCAGTAATTCCTTTTTTCTTATTTCCAACTCCTAAGTTAAAAAATGCTCCAGGAACTTTTTCAACGAAGTATGCAAAATCTTCAACTCCCATATTAGCTAAAGTTTTTACATATATACCACTATCACCAAGTAGCTCTTTTCCATTTTCCTTTACAATATTTATATATTCATCATGGTTGATAAGGGCAGTATAACTATCTCTATATGTAACTTTTCCAGTAGCTCCATATCCTTTAGCAGTAAACTCTACCATTTCTTTAACTCTTTCTTTAACTTTATTTTTAATTTCAGGAGACAGAGTTCTTAGAGTACCTGATACTCTTACATTTTGAGCTACAATATTTTCTTTTTCTCCACCTATAATCTTACCAAAACTTAATACAGCTGAATCTCTAGAGTCAATATTTCTACTTATTACACTTTGTAGGTTAGTAACTATTCCACAAGTAGCAACAATAGCATCAATTCCTTGGCTTGGGTAAGCTCCATGGCAACTTTTTCCTTCAACTTCAATAATTACATCGGTAGAAGAAGCACAGTAAGCTCCATACTTTATTCCAATTACACCACACTCTATAGTAGGGTCAACATGAAGTCCAAATATAGCATCAACACCTTCTAAGCAACCATCTTCAATCATAGGCAAAGCTCCTCCAGTTGTTTCTTCAGCTGGTTGGAATAGTAGTCTTACATTACAAGGTAAAGAGTCTCTGTTTTCAGATATAGTTTTAGCTACTCCTAGTAGTATAGCAGTATGAACATCATGTCCACAAGCATGCATATGTCCACTTATTGTAGAAGAGTACTCTTTATTTCCACACTCTAATATAGGTAAAGCGTCCATATCGGCTCTAAGGGCTATAGTGATATCTTTATTTTTTCCCTCAATATCAACTACTATACCACTTTTTCCTACTCCTGTTTTGTATGTAAGACCCATCTCATCTAAAAGAGATGTTACATAGGCAACTGTTTTAGGTAATTCGAAATCTAACTCTGGAATTTTATGTAATTCTCTTCTTGTATTTATAAACCATTGATTATTTTTTTCAATATTTTGAAGAATGTTCTCTCTATTCATTAATTTTCCTCCATTATATGGTTTTATTTTTGAATTATTTTATTATCTATATAGGAAAAAGTAAAATATATTTTTAAAATGATTAGTATTTAATATATATATTTTTATTTTTTGAAGTTTTGGAGTAGAATACTCACAAGTTAATAAAACAGACTGAGGAGCAGTTGATAAGAGTAAGATTTATGAGCTTTCCAGTGCTAAGATTAGATCTGAAAGGTAAAACTGCCGAAGTGAAAATTTTAATGGAGAAAGATTTTTGCTGGGTATATGAATAAGATTCATATAACTGTCATTGAGGTATTCAATGTTGTGCTTTCTGTGGAGTGAAAATGATAGGTATTATATTTTTATATTTATTTATTTTGTCGTACACAGCAGAAGCCTCTGCTGTTTTTTTTTACAAAAATTTGTTACAGAGGGGTAAAAAATGAGAATAGTATTGAAGTATGGTGGTTCAAGTGTAGCCACAATTGAAAAAATTCAACAGATAGCAGATTATTTAATAGAGTTGAAGAGAGAGTACAAGGAAATTGTAGTTGTAGCTTCAGCTATGGGGAAGACTACAGATGGATTGATAAAATTAGCAAAGGAGATTACTCCAAATCCAAATCAAAGAGAGTTGGACTCGTTGATGTCAATTGGAGAGCAACAGACAGTAGCTCTAATGGCTATGGCACTTACAGCAAAGGGACAAAAGGCTTTATCCCTTACAGGATACCAAGCTGGAATAAAAACAGCAGGTGTTCATACTAAAAATAAGATTCAAAATATATCTTCAGAGAGAATAGAGAGACATTTAGCAGAAGGAAATATAGTTCTTGTTACAGGATTTCAAGGAGTAAATGAAGCGGGAGATATCACTACATTGGGAAGAGGAGGTTCAGATACAAGTGCAGTGGCTTTAGCTGTAGCATTAAAATGTGAATGTAGAATATATACTGATGTAGAGGGAATATATAGTGTAGATCCAAGAGTTTATCCAGAGGCTAAATTTTTAGATAAAATATCATATGAAGAGATGATGGAGATGGCTAACTTAGGGGCTGGAGTTATGGAGACAAGAGCTGTAGAGTTAGGAAAAAAATATAATATACCAATATTTGTAGGAAAGAGTTTAAGTAAAACAGGGGGAACATATATTATGGAAAAAAATATAGCAATGGAAGATAAACTAGTAACTGGAGTTAGTATAACAAAGGAGATAATAGTAACTACTATATCTAATATACCTTTCTCTAGTGAAAATGTAGCAGAGATATTTTCAACTATTGATAGTTGTGGATTAAATATAAATATGATAACACAAAATATTAATAAATATATGAAAGTAGAAATATCATTTAGTTGTCAAGCTTCAGAAAAATATTTATTAGAGCAGGTAACTGAAAAGATAAAAGGAAGATTTTCTACTTGTGAGATAGAATTAAATGAAAACTTAGGAATGATATCAATAGTTGGAGTAGGAATGATAAATAACTCTGGCATAGCTGGAAAATTTTTCAGTGTTTTAAGTAAAAATGGAGTAAATTTCTATCAAGTGACAACATCTGAGATAAGTATCTCATGTAGTATAGATAGAGAGAATATACAAAGAGCTGTAGAAGCAGTAGGAAGAGAATTTTCATTATAGGGGGAAAGAGAATGAGAGTAGCAATAGTAGGAGCAACAGGTTTAGTTGGAGGAACATTTTTAAAAGTTTTAGAGGAAAGAGATTTAGGAATAACAGATTTACTTCTTTTTGCAAGTAGTAGAAGTGCAGGAAAAAAAGTAAACTTTAGAGGAAAAGAGTATACAGTAGAGGAATTGAATGAGGATAGTTTCAAAGGTAGAGGAATAGATATAGCACTTTTCTCAGCTGGAGGAGGAACAAGCTTAAAATATGCACCATTAGCAGCTCAAGAGGGGGTATTAGTAATAGATAACTCATCAGCTTGGAGAATGCATGAGGATGTACCATTAGTTGTACCAGAAGTAAATCCAGAGGCAGCTTTACAACATAAAGGAATAATAGCTAATCCAAATTGTTCAACAATTCAATGTATGGCACCCTTGAAAGCTTTAGAAAAATATGGTATAAAAAGAGTGGTATATAGTACATATCAAGCTGTGTCAGGAACTGGATATAAAGGAATTCAAGATTTAGAAGAGGGACTTAAAGGAAATTCACCAAAAACTTATCCACATCAAATAGTAAATAACTGTTTACCTCATATAGATGTATTCTTAGAAGATGGGTATACTAAGGAAGAGAAAAAAATGGTAGATGAAACAAGAAAAATTTTAGGATTACCAAATCTTCCAGTTACAGCAACTTGTGTAAGAGTTCCAGTAATGAATTCACACTCTGTATCTATTAACGTAGAGTTAGAGAATGATTTTGATATAGAAGAGGTAAAAAGAGAGTTGGCTCAAACTAATGGAGTGGTTCTATTAGATAGAGTAGCAGAGAATATCTATCCATTAGCTAATGATGCAACTGGAAAAGATGAGGTTTTCGTTGGAAGAGTAAGAAGAGATAACAGTGTAAAATATGGAATTAACCTATGGACAGTAGCTGACAATATAAGAAAAGGAGCAGCTACAAACGCAGTACAAATAGCTGAGTTATTTTCAAAAGGTATGTAGGAGGTTAGAATGAGCGTATTTACAGGGTCAGGAGTAGCACTAATTACTCCATTTACAAATGATGATAGAGTAGATTTTGAAAAGCTAGGGCAATTACTTGAGTATCATATAGAGAGTGGAACAGATGCAATAGTAATAAATGGAACTACTGGAGAGAGTGCAACTTTAACAGACGAGGAAAAAAATGAGATTGTAAGATTTACAGTTGAAAGAGTAAATAAAAGGATACCAGTTATAGCTGGAACAGGAGCAAACAACACAAGACATGCTATTGAACTTAGTAAAAAAGCTTGTGAATTAGGAGTAGATGGATTATTAGTAGTAACTCCTTACTATAATAAAGGAAATGAAAATGGGATATATGATCACTATAGACTTATAGCTGAAAGTGTAACTTGTCCAATAATCCTTTACAATGTACCATCAAGAACAGGAGTTAATCTATCTATAAATCTATTAAAAAGATTAGCAAAATTAGAGAATGTAGTAGCTATAAAAGAGGCTAGTGGAAATATTTCCTATGTTGGAGAGATAGCAAGAGAGGTACCAGAGCTAGATATATATTCAGGAAATGATGATATGACAATACCTCTTATGGCTTATGGAGGTGTTGGAGTAATATCGGTATCTGCTAATATTATTCCAAACGTTGTTCACAATATGTGTATGAGCTTTTTAGACCACGATATTGAGTTAGCAAAGACACTACAACTTCACTATAACGATTTAGTAGATTCTCTTTTCATAGAGGTAAATCCAATTCCTGTAAAGGAAGCTATGAACTATTTAGGATATGGAGTAGGAGCTTGTAGATTACCTTTAGGTGAGATGTATGAAGAGAATAGAAAAAAACTACATAGAGTATTGGACTCTCATGGGGTGAAAGCATGGAAGTAATAATACATGGAACTGGGGTAATGGGAAGTGTTGTAAAAGAGTGTGCTAAAAATCAAGGGATAGAGGTTACAGGTTTTGCTGATGAGCTATCAACTGAAAAGGGAGATGTAATAGTGGATTTCTCACATTACAGTAGATTGGACACTCTTTTAGATTATGCTGTGGATAGAGGATTACCATTAGTTATAGCTACAACTGGATATTCTGACGAAATATTAAAAAAGATAGAGAACTCAAGTAAAAAAATACCAATTCTTTTATCATCTAATATGTCATTGGGAATAAATCTGTTACAGGATATACTTGAAAAGATAACACCTATTCTATACCCAAATTATGATATAGAGTTAATTGAGAAACACCATAATAAAAAGATAGACTCTCCAAGTGGAACTGCTAAAACTCTTCTAGAAGTTATAAAAAAGAATATAGATGAGGTTATTGAAGAGAAATATGGAAGAGTTGGAATGGAGAAAAGAGAGAAAAATGAGATAGGAGTTCACTCACTAAGGGGGGGAACAATAGTAGGAGAGCATTCTGTTCTTTTCTGTGGAAATGATGAGATAATAGAATTAAAACATACAGCTTTATCAAAAAAAATATTTGCTGAAGGAGCTTTACAAGGAGCTAAGTTTATAGTTGGAAAAGAGTTTGGTCTCTATTCAATGAAAGATATATTTAATAGTTAAGGAGTGATAAAATGAGTAACAATTTAAATACAGCTGAGGAGTTAATAGCATATATAAAGAACTCTACTAAAAAAACACCAGTAAAGGCATATGTAAATGGAGATTTAACAGGGTTAGAAACTTCTGCTAAAGTTTTTAAAGGAGATAGCTCTTATATTATAATAGGAGATAATTCAGAAGTTGAGAGAATATTAGAAGAGTATAAAGATAGAATAACTGATTACTATATAGAAAATGATAGAAGAAATTCAGGAGTTCCTACTTTAGATATGAGAAATATAAATGCTAGAATAGAGCCGGGAGCAGTAATAAGAGATAAGGTAGCAATAGGGAATAACGCTGTTATTATGATGGGAGCTGTAATAAATATAGGAGCTATAATAGGAGATAACAGTATGATAGATATGGGAGCTATTCTAGGAGGAAGAGCTACTGTAGGAAAGAATTGTCATATAGGGGCAGGAGCTGTTTTAGCGGGAGTTATAGAGCCACCATCAGCTAAGCCAGTAGTTGTAGAAGATGGAGTTTTAATAGGAGCTAATGCTGTAGTAATAGAAGGAGTAAGAATAGGAGCTGGAGCTGTTGTAGGGGCAGGAGCTGTGGTAATAGAGGATGTACCAGCTGGAGCTGTTGTTACTGGAAATCCAGCTAGAATAGTAAAAAATGTAGATGAAAAAACATTAAGTAAGACACAATTAGTAGATGATTTAAGAAAATAATTTTAATTGAGCATCAAGATATAGGGGGAACAAAATGAGATTCAACAGTGTAGTAGAGAATTTACAATATTCATTAATAAGAGTTTTAAAAGATGAAGCTACTAAGTATCCAAACTCAATAGATTTAACAATAGGAGAGCCAGATTTAGTGACTCCTAAAGGAATAGTAGATAAAGTGATGGAGTATGGAAGAAATCATCAATTAAAATATGCTCTTTCTGGTGGTGGAGGAGAGATAGGTGGATTAGTAGCAAAACACTATAATAAAATATATGGGGGAAATTATACAGAAAAAAATGTAATAATGAATATTGGGGCATCAGAGGCTCTCTCTTCTGCACTTAGAACAATTCTTAATTCAGAAGATGAGGTGATACTTACAGCTCCTTACTATCCAGGATATCCTCCAATGATAAATCTTTGCTACGCTAAACCAGTTTTCATAGATATTACAGAAAATAATTTCAAATTAAGTAAGGAATTATTAGAAAAATATGTAACTGAAAAAACAAAGGCGATACTGATAAGTAACCCATGTAATCCTACTGGAAATGTTATGGGATATGATGAGATGAAGGAGATAGTTGATTTTATAAGAGAAAGAGAGATTTTTCTAGTAGCTGATGAGATATACAGTGCTTTATCTTTTTATGAATTTCACTCTTTTGCAGAGTTTAGAGGAATAGAGGATAAGCTTATCATAGTAAATGGATTTTCTAAATCTCATTCTATGACAGGTTGGAGAATGGGATATACTATCTGTCCTGAACAGTATAGAAGATATTTTTTAAATACAAGTTTTTATACTGTAAGTTCACCTATGAGTCTATCATTAAAAGGGGCAGAGATAGCTCTAAAAGAGTATGAAGATAGGCAAGATTTAGTGGAGGAATATAAGAAAAGAGCTGAATTTATGAGCCAAGAGTTAGAGAAATTAGGATTTAAAGTTGTTAAACCTAAGGGGGCTTTCTATATTTTTGCTGACTACTCAAAACTTTCAAGTCTAAAATCTTTAGATTTTTCATTAGACTTATTAAGGAAAACAGAGGTAGCAGTAGTTCCTGGAATCTCTTTTGGTGTAGAAAATTTTATAAGGATAGCTCTTACAGTAGATATCTCTATCTTGAAACAAGCTATAGAGAGAATAAAAAAATATAGTTAAAAGAAAACTACTCAGCTATTAATTCAATTAAGGGAAAATTTAAGAATTGTATAACTTCTTGAAGCATGGAACAATTCTTAGTCTTCCTTTAAAATTAAATATAGCTGAGTAGTTATTATTTATAGATTTAATTCAATATATTCAGTTTTTATTTCAAAATTTTCAATATCTTGTCCGTTTCTTTTTATTCTTTCAACAACAGCAAGTTTATAATTATTAAGTTGCTCCTCATTGTAGCTACCAGTTTTATAATCGGCAATATAGATAATTCCCTTTTCCTTTTCATTAGGTAGTTTTATCATGAGTCTATCTATTCTAAAATCTTTAGTTTCACTATCTGTTTTTAGATATATAGGATACTCTCTATATACAAAATCCCAAGAAGTACTAAAGATATTTCTACATTGTTTATAGATATACTCTATATTTTCTTTTGAGAATAACTCATCAATCTCATCTTCTCCCATTATTGAACTATATTTAGCAGATGTAAGTTTTTTAGAGAACTCAATCTCCTTTTCTGTCCAAGTAAGTATATTTTCTAAGAAATAGTGGACAATCAAACCTCTCACTCTTTTCCATTCCAGTTGTAGAGTATGAGAATATATCTTCTCCATTCCTTTTTTTTGATTTTCATCTTTCTCCTCTTTGTGAACAATCTTTGGTGAATGAAGGGTAATATTGTACTCTTTTCCATTTTCAGCTATAATCTCTTCAGAAATATTAGAGATTAACTCACCATTATCTCTATTTTTTAGTAGAGTAGAGAAAATAGTGTTTTCAATCTTTTTGATATCTTCTATAACAACATATATATTATTTTTAGGACGAGTAAGGGCAACGTAAAGGTTATTAATCTCCTCATGCTCCCTTTTGATATCTCTTTCTTGAATAAATGTGATATCACTGATATTTTTTAATATATTATTAAACTTATTATCAGTTATAAGAAAAGAATTAACTGTAGAATAACTTTTATCCATCTCTAAGTAAAATTCCATTCCAATATCTTTTTTATTTCCAGATTTAGCAGGAATAAAGTAGAAAAGAGTGTCAAACTCCAACCCTTTGGATTTATGTATAGTCATAAGAGAGATACTATTACTATTTCCAGTAGATATTTTTTTAAATTTACTATTTTGACTATTCTCTTCATAATCAATAAGAAAATCATTGAAATATCTATAATCTTTAAGTAATTTATAGAAATTAAAGATATTTACAGTATCCTCTTCATTTTGGAATCTGCTACCAATTCCAGTCTTCAATAGCATCTCATATGTGAGAAATTCAGTTTCTCCATTATGAGTTAGATAGTTATTATAAAGTTCTTTTAAAGTGTTGAAAATATTTAGCTCAATATCTTCAAGCTTGATATCTATTTCAACAGAGTTATCATATAAGAAGTTTTCTATTTTCTCTCTATTTTTAATAATATTTTTTAGTTGTAAAGCTGAAAGGTTGATCAAATCTGAACGTAAAAAATCAAGAAGTGATAGAAAATCCTTTTTTACAAACCAAGAGATTAGAGAGTAGATACCCCCTATCCCACGACTTTCTACAATACTAGTATCAGATTCAAGGGTATATGGTATCCCCTTCTCTCCAAGAGCTGATGCAATACTTTCCAATGTTTTTTTAGTTCTAGCTAAGATACCTATTCCATTATAGTTAGAAGAGAAGTTTTCCTCAATTTCAGCTATCATTTTTTCAATAGAGCTTACTTCCTCTTCCTCAGTTAAAAGCTTTATAAATCCTTTTTGTTCATTATCTCTAAATTTTACACTATTGAATTTCCAATCATAGTTCAGAGGAAAAGTTTCCCTACTAAGAGTAGAGATATCTTTGAAAATAGAGTTCGTATACTCTACAATATTCTCTTTACTTCTAAAGCATATTTCTAACTCCTCTTCTACTCCATCTATAATTTGAGAAAGATTTTCAAATAATCTCTTTTCTCCCCCTCTCCAACCATAGATACTCTGTTTCTCATCTCCAACACAGATGATATTCTCACTTTTGTCTAAGATGTTTTTTAATATTCTCCACTGTAATATGCTTGTGTCTTGGAACTCATCTATAAAGATACTTTTAAGTTTTCCATCTATAACTTCAAAAAACTCTTCAGTCATTCCATTTTCATCAATAAAACCAAGCTCTCTGTCTTCAAGATACTTAAAAGTATAGTTACTTATATCAGTATGAGTAAATCTCTTCTCTCTGAATTTAATTTCATCATAGATAGAATAAATCTTTTCAATAGTTTTTAATAGTTTCTCCTCATATGGAATAATAAGCTTATTATAGAGTTCCTTAGATAGGTTCTCTCTAAAATTTTCATATAGGTAGTTTAAATCTTCAATATAGGAATCTACATCCCCTTTTTTAGGTCTTACTTTATTCTTATTCCAAATTTCATTTTCGATAAAAGAAGAGTAGTTTTCATATAGATACTCCTCTTTAGATGAAGAAGTAAAATAGCTCTGAAAATCTTTTTTTATAAGTTCTAAGAAAGGTTTTCCTTTAATAACTGAAACCTCGGATAAGATATCTTCCATTTTTGTTAAAAATTTTAGAGGAGTTTCATACTCAAACTCAATTTTACTATCTATTTTATCTCCAATAAGAATCATTTTCCATCTTTGTTCGATAATGTTTTCGATCAAATCAACATAGATGTCCATATTTTTCTCACTATTATTCTCTAGAAAACTCTTAAAAATATTGAAATCCTCTCTATTTTCAAAAAGTTTCTCAAAGGTTTTAATAAGTATCTTTCTATTCTCAGTTTTATCGATTATTTCATAAGAATAGATTTTTAGGTATGGAGCTATAGCCTTTTTGAAAATTGTATTAGTAAATGAATCTATTGTATAAATTTTTAACTTATCTTTATTTTCAACAATATTTTTATATATTTTTTTTATCTTATTAATATCAAAGTTAAAGTCTTTTCCATAGATATTTTGTATATTTTTTTCTATTTCAATTCTAGCTTTTTCATCTTCAACAATCTCTTTTAAAAACTTTAAAATTCTCTCTTTTATCTCGGCTGTAGCTTTTTTAGTGAATGTCATTACAAGAATATCTTTGAAATCAATCCCCTGAACAAGAGAGGCTATATATTCAAGAGATAATCTATATGTTTTTCCTGTTCCAGCACTAGCTTTTAATATTAATCTTTTTCCCATTAGTTTCTACCGTTGCCAAAAATCTATAAAAATATAGAAATTTGTTTATTTCCTTCTTCTATAAGTCCGATTTTGCCTAAGCTACTTTCGTTTGATATAACTCTCCAAAGGCTTAAATTCGGATACAACGCGTCCTACAC